>NZ_JBSGAW010000007.1:0-280308 GCF_053600955.1 Streptomyces sp. NPDC004838
GCGCTCGCCGTCATCCGCGCCGAGGTCGCCGAGCTGATGTCCGCGCACCCCGCACCCGGTCTGTCGGCTTAGCGCTCTCTCTGCCCGGTGCTGTGCCCGGTTCACGACCGGGAACTCGGCCGCGGGGTCCTCCTGTTGCTCCTTCGAAGGACCCTCGCGGTACTCCGAAAACAGCCGCCCCCGCTGTTCCGCGCCCTTGTGACGTATGGCACGATGCAGATCTCCCTCCCGCCGCCGACTCCACCCCGGCTTCGCATTCACAGGAGACTTCACGCGTGCAGACCTCCGCAGCCCCGGACCTCGCGCACACCCAGACCCGGCCGGTGCACTGGCTCGCCACCGCGACCGCCATGGCCGCCGTCGTCGCTCTGGCGGGTCTCCTCCAGCCCGACGACGCCACCGCGACCCAGCCCGCCGCACAGAAGGGCCCGGGGCCCGGCGCAGGGGTCGCCGCGGCTCCCGCGCCCGACCCGGCGCAGGTGAAGCTGCCGCTGGAGTGCGGAGGCGTCCCGAGCGCGGTGACGAAGAAGGCGACCGGCGACCTCGACGGCGACGGCGGCCCCGAGACCGTGGTCGCGGCCCGCTGCGACGCGGGCTCCGGGACCCCGCCCAGCGGCGTCTACGTACTGGCCGGATCGCGGGAGGCGGGCCCCCGCGTGGTCGCCACCCTGGTGTCGCCCGCCGACCGGCTCACCGTCGGAGAGCTCGCCCTGCGTGACGGAGCGATCACGGCCACCCTCCTCGGCTACTCGTCCCCCGACGTGCCCAGCTGCTGCCCCGATCAGACGGAGACGGTCACCTGGCGGTGGCAGGGCGGCGCGTTCGTACGGACATCAGAGAAATCGCCGGACCAGGCCCTTGGCGTATGACACGAGAAGCCGGGCCCGGCAGCGCCGGATGAAACACTGGCCGGATGAAAAACTGAGACGGTTCAAGCGCGGAGGGTGATCAACACATCACCCCGCGTCCGGGCCGTACACTTCCACCCTGTCCGAAACGCGACGGACATGGATGCAGTCCCCAGGACACTCCTTCGCGGAATCCACCACATCCCGCAGCAGCGGCAGCGGCACCCTCGTCGTCGCCCCAGGTTCCTGCAGCAATTCGTCGTCCGCGCTCTTCACATACGCCAGCCCGTCGATGTCCAGCTCGAAGACCTCGGGTGCGTACTGCGCACAGATCCCGTCCCCGGTGCAGAGGTCCTGGTCGATCCAGACCTCCATCTCCTCCGTGGCGCCATCGGACGGGGCCTCGTGCTGCACGGTCATGTCTCCTGTCGTTTCCTGCTTCGGATGAGAGCGTCCACCGGAACAACGTGAAGCAAGTCGTGCCAGCCCTGACGGGTGTTGAACACTCCGACGATACAACCGCCCGCTTCCGGGTGTAGCTGGGTGGGTATCCCCCTGGCGTGAGGGAGAGCGCAAGGGTGAAGATCGGACACACCCCCCGGTCTTTGTGATCTAGGGGTTTCAATCATCACCCACCCAGGTAGGGTCAGGAAGCGTCCAGCTCCCCTTGGAGGAGGTGAGGACCGTGGCAGCCCACGACGACGACATCAACCGCGGCATCCGGCCGGGGCGGGGGTCTGAAGACCCAGCCGGCCAGGTTGCCTATCTAGAGCAGGAAATCGCCGTCCTGCGCCGCAAGCTCGCCGACTCTCCGCGACACACGAGGATTCTCGAAGAGCGGATCGTCGAGCTGCAGACCAACCTGGCCGGCGTGTCCGCGCAGAACGAGCGGCTCGCCAACACGCTTCGTGAGGCCCGCGACCAGATCGTGGCCCTCAAGGAGGAGGTCGACCGGCTCGCGCAGCCGCCGGCCGGCTTCGGTGTCTTCCTGCAAGCGAACGAGGACGGCACCTGCGACATCTTCACCGGGGGCCGCAAGCTCCGGGTGAACGTCAGCCCCAGCGTCGAGCTCGACGAGCTGCGGCGTGGCCAGGAAGTCATGCTCAACGAAGCGCTCAACGTGGTCGAGGCCATGGCGTACGAGCGCGCGGGCGACATCGTCACCCTCAAGGAGATCCTTGAGGACGGCGAGCGCGCCCTGGTGGTCGGGCACACCGACGAGGAAAGGGTGGTACGGCTCGCCGAGCCCCTGCTGGACATCACCATCCGGCCCGGTGACGCCCTGCTGCTCGAACCGCGCTCCGGGTACGTCTACGAGGTCGTGCCCAAGAGCGAGGTCGAGGAACTGGTCCTCGAAGAGGTCCCCGACGTCGACTACACCAAGATCGGCGGCCTCGGCGGACAGATCGAAATGATCCGTGACGCCGTCGAACTCCCCTACCTCTACCCCGATCTCTTCAAGGAGCACGAACTGCGGCCGCCGAAGGGCATCCTGCTCTACGGCCCGCCGGGCTGCGGCAAGACGCTGATCGCCAAGGCCGTCGCGAACTCACTCGCCAAGAAGGTCGCCGAGGTCACCGGGCAGCCCGCGGGGAAGAGCTACTTCCTCAACATCAAGGGTCCCGAGCTGCTCAACAAGTACGTCGGCGAGACCGAGCGGCACATCCGCCTCGTCTTCCAGCGTGCTCGTGAGAAGGCCAGCGAGGGCACCCCCGTGATCGTCTTCTTCGACGAGATGGAGTCCCTCTTCCGCACCCGTGGATCGGGCGTCAGCTCGGACGTGGAGAACACCATCGTCCCGCAGCTCCTCGCCGAGATCGACGGTGTGGAGGGCCTGGAGAACGTCATCGTCATCGGCGCCTCCAACCGCGAGGACATGATCGACCCCGCGATCCTGCGCCCCGGACGCCTCGATGTGAAGATCAAGATCGAGCGCCCGGACGCGGAGGCCGCGAAGGACATCTTCGCGAAGTACCTCACGCCCTCCCTGCCGCTGCACGCCGACGATCTCTCCGAGCACAACGGCTCCAAGGAAGCCGCCGCCCAGGCGATGATCCAGTCCGTCGTCGAGCAGATGTACGCCGAGACCGAGGAGAACCGCTTCCTCGAGGTCACGTACGCGAACGGCGACAAGGAAGTCCTCTACTTCAAGGACTTCAACTCCGGCGCGATGATCCAGAACATCGTCGACCGGTCCAAGAAGATGGCCATCAAGGCATTCCTCGACCACAACCAGAAGGGCCTTCGGGTCTCCCACCTCCTCCAGGCATGCGTGGACGAGTTCAAGGAGAACGAGGACCTGCCCAACACCACCAACCCGGACGACTGGGCCAGGATCTCCGGTAAGAAGGGCGAGCGGATCGTCTTCATCCGCACCCTCGTCACCGGAAAGCAGGGCGCGGACACCGGACGCTCCATCGACACGGTGGCGAACACCGGACAGTACCTGTAGATCGCACACCGGCTGCGGATGCCCGGTCCGGGCATCCGCAGCCGGTGTCTTTCCACACAGGTGCCGCCACACCGCAGCAATGACCGAATTGATCTCCCCACCAGCGCAGAGGCGTTCTACGCTCTTCGGTACCGCCGAGTCGCGCAGCGCGGGGACGGGCACCGCACGCGCATCGGAGCAACAGCGGTACTTGAGCGCCGTTCCCGAATGAGAACGCCGCCGGGCAAGGAGGGCCGCATGACCGTACGGCGAGTAATGGGCATCGAGACGGAGTACGGCATCTCCGTTCCGGGCCATCCGAACGCCAATGCCATGCTCACCTCGTCCCAGATCGTCAACGCCTACGCGGCGGCGATGCACAGGGCGCGGCGCGCCCGCTGGGACTTCGAGGAGGAGAATCCCCTGCGGGACGCCCGGGGCTTCGACCTCGCCCGCGAGGCCGCCGACTCCAGCCAGCTCACGGACGAGGACATCGGCCTGGCCAATGTGATCCTCACCAATGGCGCCCGGCTCTACGTCGACCACGCACACCCCGAGTACAGCTCGCCCGAGATCACCAACCCGCGGGACGCCGTCCTATGGGACAAGGCCGGCGAGCGCATCATGGCCGAGGCCGCCGAACGGGCAGCCCAGCTCCCCGGCGCCCAGCCCATCCTTCTCTACAAGAACAACACCGACAACAAGGGCGCGTCCTACGGCACCCACGAGAACTACCTGATGAAGCGGGAAACCCCCTTCTCGGACATCGTGCGCCATCTGACGCCGTTCTTCGTCTGCCGCCAGGTCGTCACCGGTGCCGGACGGGTCGGAATCGGCCAGGACGGCCACGAGCACGGCTTCCAGATCAGTCAGCGCGCGGACTATTTCGAGGTCGAGGTGGGCCTGGAGACCACCCTGAAGCGCCCGATCATCAACACGCGCGACGAGCCCCACTCCGACGCCGAGAAGTACCGCCGCCTCCATGTGATCATCGGCGACGCGAATCTGTCCGAGATCTCGACCTATCTCAAGCTCGGCACCACGGCCCTGGTGCTGTCGATGATCGAGGACGGTTTCATCGCGGTCGATCTCGCGGTCGAGCAGCCGGTGCGGACCCTGCACCAGGTCTCCCACGACCCGAGCCTCAAACGTCTGATCACTCTCCGCAGCGGCCGGACACTCACCGCCGTCCAGCTCCAGATGGAGTACTTCGAGCTGGCGAGAAAATATGTCGAGGAACGCTTCGGCTCGGACGCCGACGAGCAGACCGCGGACGTCCTGCTCCGCTGGGAGGACACCCTCAACCGGCTGGAGAACGATCCGATGAGCCTGTCGGGCGAGCTGGACTGGATCGCGAAGAAGGAGCTGATGGAGGGCTACCGCAGGCGGGACGGTCTGGACTGGGACGCGGCCCGGCTCCACCTGGTGGACCTCCAGTACGCCGACGTACGGCCCGACAAGGGCCTGTACAACCGTCTGGCGGCCCGCGGCAGGATGAAGCGGCTCCTGGACGAGCAGGACGTCGTACGGGCCGGGACGAAGCCCCCGGAGGACACCCGCGCCTACTTCCGCGGCCGGTGCCTGGAGCAGTACGCGGACGACGTGGCCGCGGCCTCCTGGGACTCGGTCATCTTCGACCTCCCCGGCAGGGACTCGCTCCAGCGGGTTCCCACCCTGGAACCGCTGCGCGGCACCCGCAACCACGTCAAGGAGCTGCTGGACCGCTGCCGGACCGCGGAAGATCTGGTCCGGGTGCTCTCGGGCGGCTAGGTCGTTTCCGATGGATCAGGCTGGATCAGTGAGCGGGATCTGGTGCCGTGGATCGCAAGGCGGAGGAGGGAGTTCATGCGGTGGGGGTACCTCCCGGGCCGCAGGGCCGAGGGGGAGGTGCCAGGGGGCGCGAGCCCGGCAAGATCCATCAGAAGCGGCCTAAAAGGTCCCGGTAAGGGAATCATCTCCGGGAATCATCGGGATGGTCCCCGAGCGTTGTGGGAAGTGTGGGGCCGATGTCGGACCGGGCTTGTAGGGTCTGATCTTGACAGGAACGAACTCACGTCAGGGCAAACCGAGCGGGGTGAGGGACATGGCGACCAAGGACACCGGCGGCGGACAGCAGAAGGCCACGCGTTCCACCGAGGAGGTCGAGGAGCAGGCGCAGGAGGCGCAGGCCGCGGAAGACCTCAAGGAGCGCCAGGAGAAGCTGAGCGACGACGTCGACTCCGTACTGGACGAGATCGACGACGTGCTCGAAGAGAACGCCGAGGACTTCGTGCGGTCATTCGTGCAGAAGGGCGGAGAGTAGCGGCGACGCCGGACCCCGTCGATCCGGTGTGCCGCGCGGGTGGTGAGCGGGTGGTTCCGCCCACTTCCCTCGCGGCGGACGAGAACCGGAAGGACGGGCTCCTTAAGGCGTCGCCGTCTCCGCCCGCGGCGGGACGACCGCCGAGCGGACGGGCATCCGCCGCAGATGCCCGGCGGCTCCCGCCGTTCATGTGGATCACTGCCATGGGACGGGTAAGGTCCCTGGCGTACTGTGCTTCAACTGCGATTCGGCCATCGGCAAGTTGGGAAACGATCCCGACACCGTCCGCAGGGCTGCCGCCTACTTGGAAGGAAACTCGTGGAAGCCAACACTCGTGGCACCGGGCGTCTACCAGCTGCCTTCCTGACGCCTGGCTCCTCCTCCTTCATGGACTTCCTCGGCGAGCACTCACCCGAGCTGCTGCCGGGAAGGCGTACGCTGCCGCCCGTCCAGGGGGCCGTCCAGGCGCCCCACGGCACGACCATCGTCGCGACGACGTTCCCCGGCGGTGTGGTGCTGGCCGGCGACCGGCGGGCCACGATGGGGAACATGATCGCGCAGCGTGACATCGAGAAGGTGTTCCCGGCCGACGAGTACTCGGCCGTGGGCATCGCGGGCACCGCCGGTCTCGCGGTGGAGATGGTCAAGCTCTTCCAGTTGGAGCTGGAGCACTTCGAGAAGGTCGAAGGCGCCCAGCTCTCGCTGGAGGGCAAGGCGAACCGGCTCTCCACCATGATCCGCAGCAACCTCGGCATGGCCATGCAGGGCCTCGCCGTGGTCCCGCTCTTCGCGGGGTACGACGTCGACCGGGACAAGGGCCGGATCTTCTCGTACGACGTCACGGGCGGCCGCTCCGAGGAACAGGGCTTCGCCGCCACCGGCTCCGGATCGATCTTCGCCCGCGGAGCCATGAAGAAGCTCTACCGGGACGATCTGACGGAGGAGCAGGCCACCACCCTGGTGGTCCAGGCGCTGTACGACGCCGCCGATGACGACTCGGCGACCGGCGGGCCCGACGTGGCCCGGCGGATCTACCCGATCGTCACCGTCATCAGCGGTGAGGGTGTCCGCAGGGTCACCGACGAGGAGTCCTCCGAGATCGCCCGCTCGATCCTGGAGCGCCGTCTCGAACAGCCCGACGGCCCGCGCGCCGCGCTCCTGTGATGTTTCTCCAGACGCCGCCGGAAGGCGCTCCTACGCCACTGACAGAAAGGGACGGATAGCCGGTGACGACGCCGTTCTATGTCTCGCCCGCACAGGCCATGCAGGACCGGGCGGAATACGCCCGGAAGGGCATCGCCCGTGGACGCAGCCTCGTGGTGCTGCAGTACGCCGACGGCATTGTCTTCGTCGGTGAGAATCCGTCCCGTGCCCTGCACAAATTCAGCGAGATCTACGACCGTATCGGCTTCGCAGCGGCCGGAAAGTACAACGAGTACGAGAATCTGCGGATCGGCGGAGTGCGCTATGCGGATCTGCGCGGTTACACCTATGACCGCGACGATGTGACCGCCCGCGGTCTCGCCAATGTCTATGCCCAGACCCTGGGCACCATTTTCTCCTCTTCGGCCGAGAAGCCCTACGAGGTGGAACTGGTGGTCGCGGAAGTCGGGGCCACCGCGGACGGCGACCAGATCTACCGCCTTCCGCACGACGGTTCGATCGTCGACGAGCACGGCTCCGTCGCGGTCGGCGGCAGCGCCGAGCAGATCAGCACCTTCCTCGATCAGCGGCATCGCGACGGGATGTCGCTGGCGGAGGCGTTGAAGCTGGCCGTTCAGGCCCTGTCGAACCAGACCAACGGCACGGACCGGGAGATCCCGGCGGAGCGGCTGGAGGTGGCGGTCCTGGACCGTACGCGCCCCCAGCAGCGGAAGTTCAAGCGGATCGTCGGCCGGCAGCTGGAACGCCTGCTGGAGGCCGACGGCGCCGCCTCCGCCCCGACGGACGCGCCGTCCGATACGGCGGAGGAGAGCGGGGATAGCGGGGAGACCGGGCAGACCCCCGAGACCGGGGAGACAGGGGAGACCGGAGAGCGGTAGCCCGCCGCTCCCGACGCCGGCTGTGTCTCTCGGCCGGGTGGCTGTTCGGCGGTGCCCCGGACCCCCGCACGCGCGGGAGGTCCGGGGCATCATCGTTCCCGCCGCCTCGGGGCTCGGCGCGCGGCGTTCACGGCAGCCACGGCCCGCGGGGCCGGTCTGGTCCCGCCGCAGGGCCTCAGTCCTGTGCGGCCGGGCCCGATGATCCGCGTACGACCAGTTCGACCGGGAGATCCCCCTCCTCGGGTGCTCGCCCGTCGAGGACCGCCAGCAGCGCGGACATACCGCGCTCGCCGACCCGCTCGGCCGGAAGGCTCACCGTCGTCAGCTCGGGCTCCAGGGCGGTGGCGAGCGCCAGGTCGTCGAACCCGGTGACCGACACGTCCTCGGGGATCCGCAGCCCCAGCCGCCGGACGGCCTTGCAGGCCCCGGCGGCCAGAATGTCGCCGTCGCACACGATCGCGGTGGGCCGCGGCCCCGGTCCGGTGAGCGCCCCCTCCACGGCCTCGCGGGCCCTGCCCACGTCGAAGGGCGCGCGGACGGTCCGCACCGAGGCCCCGGGCACCGGGCCGACGACCGCCGCGAGCGACCGGGCGCGCACGTCGAACGTCCACGACGCCACCGCCGAAGCGAGATGCACGAAGCGGCGGTGGCCCTGCGCGAGCAGATGGTCCGCCGCCTGCCGTACGCCGTCGGCGATGTCGAGGTTCACATGGGCGGCGGCGCCCCGGTCGGCCGGATCGCTGTCGAGCATCACCAGCGGCAGATCCGTCCCTCGGAACGCGGAGAGCGCTTCGGAGGCCATGGAGGAGGCGATCACCCCGTCGAGGGACGCACGGGCCGAGGCGAAGGGGTCCTTGGCGTTCCCGACGCCGTCGGGGAACAGATACACGACCACCCCGAAGCCGTGCTCGGCCGCGACGGCGGACGCCCCGGAGTAGACGCGGGCGAAGAACTCGTTGGTGAGGGCGGGCACGACGAGCAGGGCCGTCCTGGTCCGCCCGAGCCGCAGATTCCGCGCGGCGAGATTGGGCCGGTATCCCAGGGCTCGCGCCGCCTCCCGCACACCGTCGGCGGTCCGCGCGGAGACCCTGCCCCGCCACTTGTCCCCCAGGACGAGCGACACCGTCGCCTGCGACACCCCCGCGGTCCGCGCCACATCCCGGCTGGTGGGCCGGGAACCGCTGCCCCGCGCCCGGCCCGTGACGCCCGCGCCCGTCTCCGTACCGGCCGGTCCCTCCGCGGCGGACCCGGTCTCCGTGCGCGCCGCGTTGCCCGGCCCGCCGCTGCCGCCCGGCCGCCCGGACGGGGAGGGCGAGCCTTCGCGGGCCCCCGTGCCCCTGTCGGCCCCCGAGCCCGCGAGGGCAGGGCCGGCCGTGTCCGTCCGGGTGTCGCCGGAGGGTGGACGTACGCCCGCCGGTACGGCCGCCGGAGCGGACCGGGAGGGATCCGGGTGCGGCCGGGCTGTCCTCGGCCCCCTCGGCCCGTCGCCGTCGGCGGGAGACCCGTGTGCCATGCGTGCCGTCCTCGGACTGATCGGCCGCCCTGTTCCACCGGCGTCCGCCGTGGCGGCGCGGTAGACCGGCGGACTGGCGACATGGTACGTATGACCATCGACGTTATACGTAAAACCTCGGATGGGTCCGAGGGGAGAGGGGCGGGACATGGCCACAGGAGCCACCGGCTACGGGGACTTGCTCAGGGCTCCGCACGCCGCACGGCTGCTCGCCGGGACGCTCGTGGGGCGGCTGCCCAACGCCACCGCGCCCGTGGCCATCGTGCTGTTCACCAGGGCCGAGGGCGGGAGCTACAGCCTCGCCGGCGGGCTCGCCGCCGTCTACGGGATCGCGAACGCGATCGGGCAGCCCCTCCTGGGACGGGCCGTCGATCTGCGGGGCCAGCCGCGGGTCCAGCTCCCCGCGGCCGTCGTCTCGGCGCTCGGCATGGTGCTCCTCGCCTTCGCCGGGACCGGATCGCTCCCGCTCGCCTATGCGGCCGTCGCCGTGGCCGGGCTCTTCACCCCGCCCCTCGAAGGCGGGCTGCGGGCCCTGTGGCCGAGTGTGCTGGGCCGGGAGGACCGGGTCCACCGGGCGTACGCCCTGGACGCGGTCGCCCAGGAGATCATGTTCACCGTCGGGCCCCTGCTGGTCACGCTCCTCGTCTCGTTCTGGTCGGCGGGCGCGGCTCTGCTGGTGATCAACGCCGTCGGCGTGTTCGGCGCGCTCAGCGTCGTCGTGTCCAAGCCCTCCCGTACCTGGCGCTCCGCACCCCGCGAGGCCCACTGGCTGGGGGCACTGCGGTCGCCGGGGCTGCTCGCCCTGCTGGGAGCGTTCTTCTTCGTCGGGCTGGCCCTCGGTTCGATCACGGTCGCCGGGGTCGCCTACGCCGACGACCACGGCCGCGAAGCGGTGTACGGCTGGCTGATGGCCGCCCTCGGCCTCGGCGCGCTGGTCGGCGGCGTCTGCTACGGCGCGCGCCAGTGGACGGGCGCCCCCGAGCGCAGACTCCGCGTCATCGTCGCCCTGCTGGCGCTCGGCTATCTGCCGCTCGCCCTCACCCCCGGTGTCGCCGCCATGACGGCCCTCACCGCCGTCGCGGGCGTGTTCCTGGCCCCGGCCATCGCCTGCGCCTTCATCGTCGTGGACCGGCACGCCCCGCGAGGAACGGTCACCGAGGCGTTCTCCTGGCTGGTGACCACCTTCGGGGTCGGCGCCGCCGCGGGGACCGCCGTCGCGGGTCCCGTGGTCGAGCTGAGCGGCACCAGCTGGAGTTTCGCGGTCGCGGGGGCGGGCGGAATCGCCGCGACGCTGGTGCTGACGGCCACTCAGCGGGTGCTCTCCGTTCCCGTACGTACCAAGGGCACCGTGGTCTCCGGCACCGCTCCGGCGACCGGCTCGGCGGAAAATGATCGAAACGGTGTGACCGAACCCGGTTTCAGCTCAGGGCTTGAGGCGTAATGTTCAGACATGGACCGCCGCATTTTCGGGCTGGAGAACGAGTACGGCGTCACGTGCACGTTCAGGGGACAGCGCCGACTGTCACCTGACGAAGTGGCGCGCTACCTCTTCCGCCGTGTCGTCTCATGGGGCCGCAGCAGCAATGTCTTCCTGCGGAACGGCGCCCGCCTCTACCTCGACGTGGGTTCGCATCCGGAATACGCGACACCCGAATGCGACAATCTGACCGAGCTGGTCACACACGACAAGGCCGGCGAGCGCATTCTGGAAGGGCTTCTCGTCGACGCCGAACGCCGTCTGCATGAGGAGGGAATCGCGGGCGACGTCTATCTCTTCAAGAACAACACCGACTCTGCGGGAAACTCCTACGGCTGCCACGAGAACTACCTCGTCGCCCGCCACGGAGAGTTCTCCCGGCTCGCGGACATCCTCATCCCCTTCCTGGTCACCCGTCAGCTGCTCTGCGGCGCGGGCAAGGTGCTCCAGACCCCGCGCGGCGCCGTCTACTGCGTCAGCCAGCGCGCCGAGCACATCTGGGAGGGCGTCAGCTCCGCCACCACCCGCTCGCGCCCGATCATCAACACCCGCGACGAACCGCACGCTGACGCCGAGCGCTACCGCCGCCTCCATGTCATCGTCGGCGACTCGAACATGTCCGAGACGACCATGCTCCTCAAGGTCGGCGCGACCGATCTCGTCCTGCGCATGATCGAAGCGGGCACCGTGATGCGCGATCTCACCCTGGAGAACCCGATCAGGGCGATCCGCGAGGTCAGCCATGACATCACCGGCCAGCGCAAGGTGCGCCTCGCCAGCGGACGCGAGGCGTCCGCCCTGGAGGTCCAGCGGGAGTACTACGAGAAGGCCGTCGACTTCGTCGACCGGCGCGGCATCCGGACCGGGGTCGTCGAGCAGGTGCTGGAGCTGTGGGGCCGCACGCTGGACGCGATCGACGAGGAGGACCTCGACCGCATCGGCACCGAGATCGACTGGGTCATGAAGTACAAGCTCATCGAGCGGTACCGGGCCAAGCACAACATGACCATGTCGCATCCGCGGGTCGCGCAGATAGACCTCGCCTACCACGACATCCACCGCAGGCGCGGCCTGTACTACCTGCTGGAGCGGAAGGGCCAGGCCGCCCGGATCTGCAACGACATAAAGATCTTCGAGGGCAAGTCGGTGCCTCCCCAGACCACCCGCGCGCGGCTGCGAGGCGACTTCATCCGCCGGGCGCAGGAGCAGCGGCGCGACTTCACCGTCGACTGGGTGCACCTCAAGCTCAACGACCAGGCTCAGCGCACCGTGCTCTGCAAGGACCCGTTCCGATCGGTGGACGACCGCGTGGAGAAGCTCATCGCGGGCATGTGATCCGCCGTCCCGGCACATAAGCGCCCCCACGGACTCAATACGGACTCGCGCATTCCAGGAACGCCACTCGGGCCCCGTACGTTTCGCGTACGGGGCCTCGGCACGCCCTAGAGTGTCGGGGGACCTTAATCCTGTGACGTCTGAGATCTGAGGAACACGTGCGCCGACTTGCCGGCCTTATCGCCGTCCCCCTGCTGCTGGTGTCCACAGCGGCCTGCGGCAGCGAGGACAAGGGCTCCGACTCCATCTCGTCCAAGGGCGGGCTGCCCGCCATCACCGCCGGTGCCAAGGTCGGTGAGAAACCGACCTTGGCGAAGGGGGAGGGCGCTCCCCCCAAGGAGCTGAAGATCGAGGTCATCAGCGAGGGCAAGGGCGCGGTGCTCAAGAAGGGCGACCAGGCCGAGGTGAACTACCTCGGCCAGGAGTGGGACGAGGACAAGCCCTTCGACAACAGCTTCGACAAGGGCCAGCCCTTGCCGGTCTCCGTCGGCGGCCAGGGCGTCATCGAGGGCTGGCAGAAGGCGCTCGACGGCCAGAAGGTGGGCAGCCGCCTGGAGGTGTCGATCCCGCCGAACCTCGGCTACGGAGCCGAGGAGAAGGGCGACATCAAGGCCAACGCCACGCTGGTGTTCGTCATGGACATCGTCAAGAGCACCACCATCCCGGTCTCGGCCAAGGGCACCCCGGTCGCCCAGGACAACATCGACATCCCGAAGGTGGGCGTCAACACGGACGGCAAGGCGCCGTCGGTGACGTTCCCCAAGGCGAGCGCACCGAAGAAGCTGGTCTCCAACTACGTCCTGGAGGGCACGGGCCCCGTGCTGACCGACAAGGACAACGTCATGGTCAAGTACGAGGCGTACGTCTGGGACGGAGCGAAGCAGTTCGACAGCACCTACAAGGCGCAGTCGACCCAGAACTTCCCGCTGGGACAGCTCGTGAAGGGCCTGAAGGACGGTCTGGTCGGCAAGAAGGTCGGCAGCCGGGTGCTGCTCGTCATCCCGCCGGACCAGGGCTTCGGCGACAAGGCGCAGCAGAACATCCCGAAGAACTCCACGCTGGTCTTCTCCGTGGACCTTCTGACGAAGGTGTAAGACTGTCCCGGTTGCCCGTACATCATTTTGAGGAGCTAGTTCAGTGAGCATCGAGAAGCCCGAGATCGACTTCCCGGGCGGCGAGCCGCCGAAGGACCTGGAGATCAAGGACATCTGGGAGGGCGACGGCCCCGAGGCCAAGGCGGGAGACATGGTCTCCGTCCACTATGTGGGCGTGGCCTTCTCCACCGGCGAGGAGTTCGACGCGTCCTGGAACCGCGGCCAGCCGCTGAAGTTCCAGCTCGGCGTCGGTCAGGTCATCTCCGGCTGGGACCAGGGCGTGCAGGGCATGAAGGTCGGCGGACGCCGCCAGCTCGTCATCCCCGCGCACCTCGCGTACGGCGACCGTGGCGCGGGCGGCCGGATCAAGCCGGGCGAGACCCTGATCTTCGTCTGCGACCTGGTCTCCGTCTGAGCCGCCGCAGGCCGTCACGGGCCCGTGTTCCCCGGGAACACGGGCCCATCGCCTTGCCCGGCCGCGCCCCGGGTTTGCCGTGACTTTGCCCCTATTTTGCCCTCGGCTTTTCCGGTGACACTCCGGGACGGTACGGTCATCGGGCGAAATGCGACTCGATCAGAAGAGGTGCGGGGCGTCGATGGCGATTGCCAAGGCCGAGCGGCTGATGAATCTGGCGCTGTGCCTGCTGGGGACGCGGCGCCCGCTCAGCAAGCGCGAGCTGCGCGAATCCATCGAGGCGTATGTCGAGGCGTACCGCGCGAGCGAGGCCGCGTCGGGGTCCGACGACTCCTTCAACCGGATGTTCGAGCGTGACAAGGACGATCTGCGGGAACTCGGCCTGATCATCGAGACGGTGGAGAACCTCGACGGCGACGTGGGCTATCTCGCCCGCCGCGACAGCAACCGGCTGCCCCCGATCACCTTCGACGCCGAGGAGGCCGCCGCGCTCGGTCTCGCCGCCAGGGTGTGGCAGCAGGCGCGGCTCGCCGGGGCGGCCAGCGGGGCCCTCCAGAAGCTGCGCGCCGCCGGGATGCCCGAGGCGGAGGATTCGTACGAGGCGCAGCACAGCGCGCTGGAACCGCGTATCCCCGTCCACGAGTCCGCGTTCGAGCCGCTGATGCTCGCCTGCCGCGACCGGCGGCCCGTCGTCTTCGACTACCGCAAGGCCACCGCCGCGCGCCCCGAGGAGCGCCAGGTCGAGCCCTGGACGCTGGAGTGCTGGCGCGGCCACTGGTATCTGGCGGGCTGGGACCGCACCCGAGGTGCGGAGCGGGTGTTCCGGCTCTCCCGGATCACCGGACGGGTCCGCTCCCGCGCGGGGGCGTTCACCGTGCCCGTGCCCGACGTGGTCACCGTCAGGGAGACGGTGGAGAGCTGGGCGGGGGAGACCGCGACCCGTACCGCGCGGATCAGGCTGCGTTCCGGATGCGGCTATCCGCTGCGTGCCAGAGCCCGGTCGGTACGGGAGCTGGGCGGCGGCTGGGACGAGCTGGAGATCCCGTACGGGCACGGTCTGGACGCCTGGCTCGTGGAGTTCGGCCCGGACGTCGTCGTACTGGAGCCCGCCGATCTGCGGGACGATGTGGTGGACCGGCTGCGTGCCGTGGCCAAAGGCTGAGGGGAAGGCGTACGACCATGGCCGCCAATGCCATCGACCAGACCCGGCGGATGCTCTCGCTGGTGACCTATCTGCGGGAGCGTCCCGGCGCGCGCGTCGGCGATGTGGCCCGTGCCTTCGGCATCACCGAGGACGAGCTGATCTCCGATCTCGATCTGCTGCCGATGTGCGGGACCAGCTTCCGCGGCGGTGACCTCCTCGACATCGACACCGACGGCGACCGGATCTGGTGGCACAACCCCGACGATGTCGCCGAGCCGCTGCGGCTGGCCGCCGACGAGGCGACCGCGCTGCTGGTGGCCGCGCGGGCCGTGGCGATGCTGCCGGGACTGCGCGAGGGCGACCGGGAGGCGCTGGTGCGCGCGACGGCGAAGCTGGAGACGGCGGCGGGCGAGGCGGCCTGGGCCTCCTCCCGGCTCTCGGTGACGTTCGAGTCCGAGGGCGGGGTCTTCGCCGACGTCGACCGGGCGATCTCGGAGCGCCGGCGGCTCTGGCTGCGGTACTACTCGCCCGCGCGGGACGAGCTGACCGAGCGCGAGGTCGACCCGATCCGGCTCTTCGCCGTGGGGCACACCTATATGGAGGGCTGGTGCCGCCTCTCCGAGGCGCGCCGGACCTTCCGGCTGGACCGCGTGGCCGAGATCCGGCTCCTCGACGCCCCGGCCGCGCCGCCCGAGATCGAGCTGCGGGATCTGTCGGAGGGGCTGGTGCAGCCCTCGGCCGACGATCCCGAGGTGGTGGTCGAGGTGGGTCCGTCGGGGCGCTGGGTGGCCGAGTACTACCCGCACGACAGCGCGGAGGAACTGGCCGGCGGGGGACTGCGCATCACCCTGCGCACCTCGTCCCCGTCCTCGTTGCGGCGGCTCGCGCTGCGGCTGGGCCGGGACGGGCGGATCGTCGAACCGGCTGAGCTGGCCGACAGCGCTCGACAGGCGGCGCGCGACGCGCTCGCGGCCTACGACGGGGCCGGGTAGACGGGGCGGGCGGCGGGCGCGTCCCGGCCGCAGCGCGAGCCGCCAATTTCCCGCCGGGGCAGACAGCGGGCGGGCAAGCACGGGATCATCGGTCGGGAAATGGCGGGAAAGAGCCGCCCGCAGTGAGTGACGGAGTGAGCGGTGATCGGGAAACACCGTTCGGAAAAGGGAGATCTGGGTCTTATGTCTCTGATGTCTGATCTTTCGGCCTCGGTGGGCCCTGTCCTCTTCAGGGCCGCGTGCCCCGACTGCCGCGGCCGGTTCGAACTGTCCGCACAAGCCATCAGGCTGGCGATCGGGGGCAGCCACCGTACGACCTTCTACTCGTTCACCTGCCCCGAGTGCGGCTCCGCCGTCCGCAAACCGGCCGGGGAACGGATCATCGAGCTCCTCACCGGCGGCGGCGTCAGCACGCTCCGGCTCCAGACCCTCCAGTCCACCGCTCCGAACGTCTAGGTTCTTGTATATGTTCTGGCCCATGCTCGCCATCGCCCTCGGCTTCCTCGGGATCGCCGTCCTCGGCATCCTCGGAATCCGGGTGTTCATCGAGGCCCAGCGGCTGGGGCGGGAGGTCGTACGCACCACCGAGCGGGTCAATCGGGCCGCGGAGGACCTGGAGCGGGCCGCCGCCGGTCTCGCCCGCACCGGCGAGGCGCTGCGCTGAACCGTTCCGCCCGCTGTTCCGAAGACCGGACGACCCTTGCGCACGCGGACGGCGCCGACCGGAACGACCCAGGTCAGAAAGTGTTGGTGTCAATGTGGAGTACGCACAGGCATTGCCCTGGGTTTACTCCTCCGGGTTACGATCGCTCATAGCACGGTGGTCGGGCTCCTGTCCGGTCACCGCGCCAGCTACACCCCAGCCGCCTCGGTGAGAAGGTACAAGCTTATGTTCGGTGGAAAGATCGGCGCTCCTGAGATCATCCTGATCCTCGTCGTCGTCATTCTTCTGTTCGGCGCCAAGAAGCTTCCGGACATGGCCCGTTCCCTGGGTAAGTCCGCGCGCATCCTCAAGAGCGAGGCAAAGGCGATGAAGTCCGAGGGCCAGCAGCCCGCGCCGGCCGACCCGCCCCAGCCGGGCCCCGCCCAGGACCAGTCCGCTCAGCGTACGATCAAGGCCGCGCCCGGTGATGTCACCAGTGCGCGCCCGGTCGCCGAGCCGACGGACTCCGCTTCGCAGCGTTAGACAGGGCCGCCCACAGGCCCCCCACTCCCGGTGAGGGCCTGCCGCACGAGATGAGGACGTGGGTTGCTCAAGTCTGCCCGCAAGCAGGAGAAGGATCCCGAGGGGCGGATGCCTCTGGTCGAGCACCTGCGTGAGCTCCGCAACCGGCTCGCGAAGGGACTCCTGGCGATCGTCGTCGTCACGGTCGTCGCGGCTTTCTTCTACAACGACATCATCAACTTCTTCACCAAACCGGTGCTGGAGTCGGTGGGTTGTGACAACTACTCCTTCTCCGAGCTGGCGCAGAAACCGAAGGACACCACCTGCGCGCAGATCACCATCAACGGCCTGCTGACGCCGTTCACCCTGGCGCTGAAGGTCTCGCTGATGGCGGGTGTCGTCCTCGCCTCGCCGATCTGGCTGTACCAGCTCTGGGCTTTCCTCGCTCCCGGTCTGCACCGGACCGAGAAGAAGTACGCGATGGCCTTCGTCAGCGCCGGCTTCCCGCTCTTCCTCGGCGGCGGCTACTTCGCCTACTCGGTGCTGCCGACCACCGCGGAAGTGCTGATCGAGTTCACCCCCTTCGGCGTGGACAACCTCCTGCCGCTGGACGATCTGCTCGACCTGGTCACCCGTATGGTGGTCGTCTTCGGCCTCGCGTTCGAACTGCCTCTGCTGCTGGTCATGCTCAACATGGGCGGCGTCGTCAGCGGCCGGCGGATGCTCGGCTGGTGGCGCGGAATGATCATGGGCATCACGGTCTTCTCGGCCGTCGCCACCCCCAGCACCGAGCCGATCACCATGATGGCCCTCGCCGCGCCCATCATGGTCCTGTACTTCCTCGCCACCGGCATCTCGCTGATCAACGACCGTAGGCGGGCCCTGCGCGAGGCCCGGGAACCGGGCGCCGACGAAGCCTCCGAACTCGATCTCACCCCGGAGGACATCGGCGAGATCGAACCGGTCTCGGCGGCCCGCGCCCTGCCGGAGCAGACCGGCGGCGACGCGGACGGCGGACGCGCCCACCGGGTCAACGGATACGACGACATCACCTGAGACACACCACTGAGACACACCACTGAGGCGCGCCGCGAGGGGCCGTGCGGAGGAAAACTCCGTACGGCCCCTCCGCACCTTCCTGACCTTGCGGAAACGGCAGTAACGTCACGCGGATGACCAGCGAGATCACCCTCTTCGTCAACCCCGCCGCAGGCCGCGGCCGGGGCGCGCGGGCGGCACAGCCCGCCGCGCGGGCACTGCGCGACGCCGGATTCCCGGTACGGACCGTCCTCGGCGAGGACTCCGCCGACGCGCTGCGCCGGGTCCGGGAGGCCGTCGCGGGCGGAACCGGAGCGCTCATAGCCGTCGGCGGCGACGGACTGGTCTCCCTCGCCCTCCAGGCCGTCGCCGGGACCCCGACCCCCCTCGGAGTGATCGCCGTCGGCACCGGCAACGACTTCGCCCGCACCCTCGGGCTCCCGATCCGCGATCCGGCCGCCGCCGGACGGCTCGCCGCCGGGGCGCTGAGACGCGGCGAGACCAGGGAGATCGACCTGGGGCGCGTGGGGGAGAGGTGGTACGGCACCGTCCTGGCCTCCGGATTCGACTCACGCGTCAACGACCGGGGCAACCGGATGCGATGGCCCGGCGGCCGGTTCACCTACGACATCGCGATGCTCGCCGAACTCGCGGCGCTGCGGCCCATCCCGTACCGGATCACCCTCGACGACGGCCCGGCGCACGAGATCGAGGCCACCCTCGTCGCCGTCGGCAACGGGACGTCGTACGGCGGCGGCATGCGGATCTGCGCCGCGGCCGAGCCGGACGACGGGCTCCTCGATGTGACCGTGGTCGCCGGGTGCACCCGCACCACCCTGCTCCGGGTGTTCCCACGGGTCTACCGGGGCACGCATCTCGACCGCCCCGAGGTCACCGTGCACCGGGTCCGCTCCATCACGCTGGAGGCCGAGGCGGTCACCGGCTACGCGGACGGAGAGCCACTCGGCCCGCTGCCCCTGACGGCGCGCTGCGTGCCGGGAGCGCTACGAGTGCTCGCACCGCCCTCGGCACGGCACGCGCTGCATACACCCCACCCGCCCCACGGGTCCCACTGAGAGAAAATGCCCGGCAATGTCCGATAGGTGCTCGGGGCGATCAATTCCGCGTTGACTGTCGGACCTGGCGGGTAGGCTCGTCAACAAGATGACCGAGGACCTCTCTCCCGCCGAGCGCTATGCCGCCGCCCGCATCCGCGCCGCCGAGGAGGCCACCGCACTGGCCCCCTTCCGCGAGATGTACGAATTCGACCTGGACCCCTTCCAGATCGAAGCCTGCCAGGCCCTGGAGGCGGGGAGAGGCGTGCTCGTCGCCGCGCCCACCGGCTCCGGCAAGACCATCGTCGGCGAGTTCGCCGTCCATCTGGCCCTCGGACAGGGCCGGAAGTGCTTCTACACCACGCCCATCAAGGCGCTGTCCAACCAGAAGTACACCGATCTGGCCAAGCGGTACGGCGCGGACAAGGTCGGCCTGCTGACCGGCGACAACAGCGTCAACCCGGACGCGCCGGTCGTCGTCATGACCACCGAGGTCCTGCGGAACATGCTGTACTCGGGCTCGCAGTCGCTGCTCGGCCTCGGTTATGTGGTCATGGACGAGGTCCACTACCTCTCCGACCGCTTCCGGGGTGCCGTGTGGGAGGAAGTGATCATCCACCTCCCCGAGTCGGTGACCCTCGTGTCACTGAGCGCGACCGTCTCGAACGCGGAGGAGTTCGGCGACTGGCTGGACACCGTCCGCGGGGACACCGAGGTCATCGTCTCCGAGGACCGGCCCGTACCGCTGTGGCAGCACGTGATGGCCGGCCGCAGGATGTACGACCTCTTCGAGGAGGAGTCCGACCACGGCGGCCGCGGCACCGCCCGCCGCGAGGTCAACCCCGACCTCGTCCGGCTGGCCCGGATGGAGAACCAGCGCACGTACAACCCCCGCGACCGCCGGCGCGGCAAGATGATCCGCGAGGCCGACCGCGAGCGCGAGCGCCGCCAGCGCAGCCGGATCTGGACGCCCGGACGGCCCGAGGTCATCGAGCGTCTCGACGCGGAAGGGCTGCTGCCCGCGATCACCTTCATCTTCAGCAGGGCCGGCTGCGAAGCCGCCGTACAGCAGTGCCTGTACGCGGGCCTGCGGCTCAACGACGACGCGTCACGGCTCAAGGTCCGCGAGATCGTCGAGCAGCGGACCGCCTCCATCCCCACCGAGGACCTGAACGTCCTCGGCTACTACGAGTGGCTGGAGGGCCTTGAGCGGGGCATCGCCGCGCATCACGCGGGGATGCTGCCGACGTTCAAGGAGGTCGTGGAGGAACTGTTCGTCCGCGGGCTCGTGAAGGCCGTGTTCGCCACCGAGACCCTCGCGCTCGGCATCAACATGCCCGCCCGCTCCGTCGTGCTGGAGAAACTCGTCAAGTGGAACGGCGAGCAGCACGCCGACATCACCCCCGGCGAGTACACCCAGCTCACCGGCCGCGCCGGACGGCGCGGCATCGACGTCGAGGGCCATGCGGTGGTGCTCTGGCAGCGGGCCATGGACCCGGCCGCGCTCGCCGGCCTCGCCGGCACCCGCACGTACCCGCTCCGCTCCAGCTTCAAGCCGTCGTACAACATGGCGGTCAATCTGGTGCAGCAGTTCGGCCGGCACCGCTCGCGTGAACTGCTGGAGACGTCGTTCGCCCAGTTCCAGGCGGACCGTTCGGTCGTCGGCATCTCCCGTCAGGTGCAGAAGAACGAGGCGGGACTCGACGGCTACCGCGAGGGCATGACCTGCCACCTCGGCGACTTCGAGGCGTACGCGCGGCTGCGCCGCGACCTCAAGGACCGGGAGACAGACCTGGCCAAGCGGGGCGCGGCCCAGCGCCGGGCCGCGGCCGCGGTCTCACTGGAGAAGCTCAAGCCCGGCGATGTCATCCACGTCCCGACGGGCAAGTTCGCGGGCCTCGCGCTGGTACTCGATCCCGGCATCCCCGCCGGCCGGACCAACGGCCACCGGGGATTCGAACACGACGACGGTCCCCGCCCCCTTGTCCTCACCGCCGAGCGACAGGTCAAGCGGCTGGCGTCGATCGACTTCCCGGTACCGGTGGAGGCGCTGGAGCGGATGAGGATCCCCAAGACCTTCAACGCCCGCTCGCCCCAGTCTCGGCGCGATCTGGCATCGGCACTGAGGACGAAGGCCGGGCACATCGTTCCCGAGCGGCACCGCAAGCAGCGGTCCACCGCCGCCGACGACCGCGAGATCGCCCGGCTCCGGGCGGAACTGCGCGCCCACCCCTGCCACGGCTGCGCCGAGCGCGAGGACCACGCCCGATGGGCGGAGCGCTACCACCGCCTGCAGCGCGACACCCGCCAGCTGGAGCGCCGCATCGAAGGCCGGACGAACACCATCGCCCGCACGTTCGACCGTATCGTCGCCCTCCTGACCGAACTGGACTACCTCCGCGACGACGTGGTCACCGAACACGGCAAACGCCTCGCGCGGCTCTACGGCGAACTGGACCTGCTGGCGAGCGAATGCCTCCGGGACCGGGTCTGGGAGGGCCTCAGCCCCGCCGAACTCGCCGCGTGCGTCTCGGCGCTCGTCTACGAGGCACGCCAGTCCGACGACGCGGTCGCGCCCAAGGTCCCCGGCGGGAACGCGAAGGCCGCGCTCGGCGAGATGGTCCGCATCTGGGGCCGCCTCGACGCTCTGGAGGAAGACTTCAAGATCAACCAGGCGGAGGGCGTCGGCCAGCGGGAACCCGACCTCGGGTTCGCCTGGGCCGTCCACCAGTGGGCCTCGGACCGGAGCCTCGACGAGGTGCTGCGCGAGGCCGAAATGCCCGCCGGTGACTTCGTCCGCTGGTGCAAGCAGGTCATCGACGTCCTCGGCCAGATCGCGGCGGCTGCCCCCAGGGAGAACAGCACGGTCGCGAAGAACGCCCGCAGGGCTGTGGACGCGCTGCTGAGGGGGGTTGTGGCGTACAGCTCGGTGGGGTGAGAGGAGCGGCTGTTCCTGGGCTCGGTTCTCCCTCGGACTCCGTCCGGGGGGACCCCCACGGGTCGCTTTGAGCGTGTGTCGACGGTCGACCGTGCTCGGCCGCTCGTTCCTCGCGGCCTCCGCGCGCTCTCCCTTTCGACACCCGCGCGCCCCTCCAGCTCACTCGCCCAGGGAGAACCCCGGACGGCGCGCCGCCCCTTCAGCGCACTCGCCGAGGAGAGCGGGCGGATTCAACCAATCCACCGGCGTGCCGGCATCGAATCCCTGGATGAGGCTGCCGCCGTCGACCAAGGCCATCGAGCAGATATCCATGGGCTGTACCTCCCTTCGTCCCACCGGTCGCGACACCTTCGGACCGCACTACGCCGAAACCCTGCGGCTGTGGCGGGAACGGTTCAACGTCCGGGCCGCCGATGCCGAGGCGCTCGGCTTCGGTGCCACGTTCCGGCGGATGTGGGACTTCCATCTGGCCTACTCGGAGGCGGGGTTCCGCTCCGGATGTCTGGACGTGGAGCAGTTGATGTTCACCAAGGACCGGGCGTGACCTGTCCGGCGGCGACACCGGCGGCGTCCGGCGGCTGTCGGGTCCCGTCGGACGCGGTGCCGCCCGGCGGGACCCGGAGCCGTACCGGGCCGTGGGCCGGGTCCGGTCAGCGCAGGCCCCGTGCCCTCTCGAAACGTGCCCGGCCCTCCGCGGGGTCCACCAGGGGCTCCGGGTAGTCGAGTCGGGCGCGTTCCGCACCGGACAGTTCCTGGGGCCGGTGGATCTCCGGCCCTTTCAGGGAGGACAGTTCGGGGATCCAGCGGCGGACGTAGTCACCCCGCGGGTCGAATCTCCTCGCCTGGGCGAGCGGGTTGAGGATCCGGTTGGGGCGGGTGTCGGTGCCGGTGCCCGCCGCCCACTGCCAGTTGAGCTGGTTGTTGGCGATGTCCCCGTCGACCAGCAGGTCCAGGAAGTGACGGGCTCCGATGCGCCAGTCCACGTACAGCGTCTTGGTGAGATAGCTCGCCGTCAGTAGTCTGGCCCGATTGTGCATCCAGCCCTCGTGGAGCAGCTGCCGCATGCCCGCGTCCACGATGGGGCAGCCCGTGCGGCCCTCCTTCCAGGCGGCGATCTCCCTCTCGTCCTCGCGCCAGCGGTCGCCGCGCGCCCGGTAGTCGGCGTGTGAGGCGTCGGGACGGGCGGCGAGGACCTGGTGATGGAAGTCCCGCCAGGCCAGCTGCCGAACGAACGCCTCCGCCCCCGGTCCGCCCTTTCGCCGGGCCCGCTGCACGAGTTCGGTCGCCGACAGCGTGCCGAAGTGCAGATGCGGCGACAGCCGGGAGGTGGCGTCGGCGGGCAGATCGTCATGGCGGTCCTCGTACGACGCGATTCCGGTACGGGCACGGGCCAGCCAGCTCTTCAGCCGGACCCGCCCCTCGTGCTCGCCGCCCCTGGCGAGTCCCGGCGACACCCCGGTCACCGCAGCGCGCCGGGGCAGCGGATGACCGGGCAGCTCGGGCACCACCACCTGTCGCGGCGCGGCCAGGGCCAGGCGCGGCCCGGTCTCCCCCCATCTGCGGAAGTACGGGGTGAAGACCGCGAAATGGTCGCGGTCGGCGGGCGTCACCCGGCCGGGTGGCAGCGCGGTGACCACGCCGTCATGGACGTGCAGCGCGCACCGGACCGCCTTCAGCGAGACGCGCAGCTCGTCCTCCCTGCGTTTGGCGTACGCGCTGACGCCTCCCGCGATGTGCACCGAGCGGGCGCCGGTCTCGGTGACGACCCGGCAGACCTGCTCGGTGACATCGCCGCGACGGACGACGAGCCTGCCGCCGCGCTCCCGCAGGCCCGTGTCCAGGGAAGCCAGACAGTCGGCGAGGAAGGCACGCCGGTTGGGCGCGTCGAACCCCGCCCGCCGTACTCCCCGGTCGAGCACGAACAGCGGTACCACCGTTCCGGACTCGCGTACCGCGGCGCTCAGCGCCGGTTGGTCGTGCACGCGCAGATCGGAGGTGAAGAGCATGACGGAGACGGCCATACGTCGTCCTTCCTCGGGCGGGGAAGCGCATCAGGCGGGTGAGTTCAACGGCGGGAGCGGAGGGCTCGGCTCACCGGGCGGTTCCTCGGGCAATCCGACCGTAGCGGTCATCACTCCTATATCTGGAATTTCCGGTGTATCGGATGGTGTGAGGGGGCGGATGCGCCGCGGGCGGCCGAGGAGCCCGGGGGTGCGGATACGCGAGGGCGGAGGGCGGAGGGCGGTCCGGGAGCGCTGGGTGCTCCGGGGAGGCCGGCCGGCTCATGTGGAGAAGCTCAACAGCGCCACGGGATCCGTCGTGGGCTGGGCCGAGCCGCCCGCCGGTTCGACCGTGACGCCCATGCCCGACGCCTCGCCCAGGGGGCCGCTCATGAGTACGGCGCTGTCGGAGGAGTCCGGGTCCATCAGGCCGGCCGGGCGCATGGTGCCGCCGTCGTCGAACCACAGTTGGTAGACCTTGCCCGATGGCGGCTTCGGCATTCCGGAGGCGAGGAAGGCCGCTCGGTCGCGGCTCCGGGAGACGACGACCGTGCCGTTTCCGCCCTCCTTCAGCTTCCCCGTCGTCACCTTGGCGTCCGGCGCGGCGAGCACCGCGGCCAGGTCGGCGGTCCGCCGCTCGGCCCGCTCGGCGGCCTGCCGCGCGTCCTCGGCCTCCTGGTGCTGCCAGAAGGACACTCCGCCGAAGGCCACCGCCGCGGCGACACAGGCCGCCAGGACGAAGCGCGACGCCCGCCCGCCGCGGCGGCGTCCCGCGTGGATTCCGCTGACACGCGGCGGCTGCTGGCGTTCGGCGGACACCTGCCGCATCACCCGCTGCTTGAGCGCGGGCGGCGGAGTCACCGCCACCGCGAGGCCCAGCCTGCCGACGGTGGCGGCCAGTTCGCGTACCTCCTGGGCACAGGAGGGGCACTCCCGCAGATGCCGTTCGAACTCGGCCCGCTCCTCGGACGCCAGCGCGTGCAGGACATAGGCCCCGGTCAGTGTGTGCAGATCGGCGGCGGTCATACGTTCACCCCCAGACAGTCGCGCAGCCGGATGAGGCCGTCGCGCAGTCGCGTCTTGACCGTGCCCAGCGGTACGGAGAGCAGTTCGGCCACTTCGCGGTAGGCCAGACCCCGGTAGTACGCGAGGGTCACCGATTGCCGCTGGAGTTCCGTGAGCCCGCCCAGACAGCGCCGTACCTGCTCGCGTTCCAGCCGGGCCTCCACCTGCTCGGTGACCTCGTCGAACGCGGGGGTTCGGTCGAGCAGTGCCGCTCGGCGCTCGCGGTCGGTCGCGGCTTGGGCCGACCGGACCCGGTCCACGGCCCGCCGGTGGGCGAGGGTCAGGACCCAGGTCATGGCCGATCCGCGGGCGGGCTGGAAGCGGGCGGCCGTACGCCACACCTCTATCAGCACTTCCTGGGCCACCTCCTCCGACTGGGCCGGATCGCGCAGCACGGCCCGCACCAGCCCGAGCACCGGTCCGCAGACCGCGTCGTACACCCGCGAGAAAGCCTCTTGATCGCCTTGGGCCACCTGGCCCAGCAGTTGTTGCAGATCCGGTCTCGCCGAGGCGGGACCGCCGACGAATACGGGGTCGTTCACGCGGCTCTCCTCCACTGTGCGGCAGGTGGTCCGGACGGATCTCATCGGCCATTCGACGCCGGGGCGGCGGCGGATTGGTCCGGGTGCGCAGATGGTCGCACGCGTTCGAGGTACGCGGGCCTTCCCGTCATCGCTCATGCGTGACCGGCAGGGCGGGCTGCCCGGCCGTGCGACGGATCCGCCCTTCCGTAGGATCCGCCCTTCCGTAAGGGTTTCTGGCGGTCCGTCAGGGTGTGACGGCCACCGGGGCGCCAAGGCCACCGGGGCGGGGAGGTCCTCTCGCGCGGGGCCGGTTCCGGCGGGCCCCGCGCCCACACGAACGCGGTCCGGCGGACGGCTGTCGAAGCCATCCGCCGGACCGCGTGCGACGGGAGAAATGAAAGGCGGTCAGGCCGCCCGCTCTTGTTCCTGCTCCTGCTCCACCTGCGCGTTCCAGTCCCGCTTGACCGCGCGCCACGCCTCGTCGGTCTGGCCGAGCCGCCAGTAGCCCGAGATATGCAACTGCTCGCGCGGCACCTGCCGTTCCAGCCGCAGATGACGCCGCAGCTCCTTCACGAAGGCCGCCTCGCCGTGCACGAAGGCGCACACCCGGCCTTCGGGGAAGTCCAGTTCGGACACCGCGGCCACCAGCGCCTCGCCGACGGGACGGCCCTCGCGGTGCAGCCACCGGACCTCGACTCCGTCGGGAGCGGTGAGCTTCAGCTCCTCCCCGGCGTCCTCGACCTCCACGAAGGCGTGGACGACCGCGCCGGCGGGCATCCGCTCCAGAGAGGCGGCGACCGCGGGGAGCGCGCTCTCGTCACCCACCAGCAGATGCCAGTCGGCCGCCGGATCGGGGGCGTAACCCCCGCCGGGACCGATGATCCACATCGGCTCGCCGATCCGGGCGCGGGCCGCCCACGGGCCCGCGAGCCCCTCGTCGCCGTGGACCACGAAGTCGATCACCAGCTCACGGTCGGCCTCGTCCCAGCTCCGCACCGTGTACGTGCGGTTGGCCGGCCACTGGTCGCGCGGGAACTCCGCCCGGATCCGCTCGAGGTCGAACGGCTCCGGATACGCGACGCCCCGCGGCGGGAACAGCAGCTTCACATAGTGATCGGTGTACCCCTCGAGGGAGAAGCCGGCCAGCCCCTCCCCGCCGAGGACGACACGCGTCATATGCGGGCTGAGCCGCTCGGTGCGGACCACACGCGCCTCGTACGGCGTCGGTGACTTACGGGCCGGTCGGTCTGCCACGGCGGTCTCCCTGAACTCGTGCACTGCTGAACTCATGCTTGGCTTAGGCTTGCCTAAGTTAACACTCGAGTCCTGAAACCTCAGCACGGGAACAGCGGACGATCCATCGCCCGGAACGCGGGGCTCCGGGAAATCAGGCCCGCGGGGCTCCGGGGGAGCGGGCCCTCGGCGCTCCGCGGAATCAGGCCCGCAGCGTGGTCAGCAGCCGCTGGAGCGCGCCGCCGAGACCCCACCGCGCCGCCAGCGCGTCGAGCGCCGCCGGATCGCGCGGCCCGGACGGCAGCGCCGGGTCGAACGCGGGCAGCGGTACATCCGACGCCACGCGTACCACCTTCGGCGCCACCGCCACATAGTCCCTGGCCTCGTCCAGCCGCTTGCGCTGCGACGGCGTCAGCCGGGACGCCGGATCGTCGACGGCGGCCATGATCCCGGGCAGATCGCCGAAGGCGTCCAGCAGCTTGGCCGCCGTCTTCTCCCCGATGCCGGGCACCCCCGGCAGCCCGTCGCTCGGATCGCCGCGCAGCAGCGCCAGATCCACATAGCCGGGGCCGTCCACGCCGTACTTCTCCCGCAGCCACGCCTCGTCCGTCGTCTGGAGCGTCCCGACCCCCTTCAGCGGGTACAGCACCCGCCGCCCACGGGCGTCGTCCACCAACTGGTAGAGGTCGCGGTCGCCGGTGACGATGTCGACCGGGCCGGTGGCCCTCGCGGTCAGGGTGCCGATGACATCGTCCGCCTCGTACCCGTCCACGCCCACACGGGCGACCCCGAGCGCGTCCAGCACCTCCGCGATCACCGGGACCTGGGGGGCGAGGGTGTCCGGGGTCTCCTCCTCGTCCGGGCCCGTCGGGGTCTCGACGGCCACCCGGTGCGCCTTGTACGAGGGGATCAGTTCGACCCGCCAGTGCGGCCGCCAGTCGTTGTCCCAGCAGGCCACCAGATCGTCCGGATGATGGTCCTGCACCAGTCGGGTGATGAAGTCGAGCAGTCCGCGCACCGCGTTCACCGGGGTGCCGTCCGGGGCGCGGACCGAGTCGGGGACCCCGAAATAGGCCCGGAAGTACAGGGAAGCGGTGTCGAGGAGCATCAGGCGTCGCGTCACACCCCGATGATGCCGCAGCGCACCGACAGCGGCGGGCAGCCACCGGCCGGGAACCCTGCGAGTATCGGTCGCCGCCGTTCTTCCCGGTCCCTGACCAGCACAGTTGCGTGATGTGAGTCACTGTTGCGTTTGATGCGTGAGGTCGGGGGCAGGCGCGAGCCCGGAGCGGACCCGGATGCGACGCCACGCGTCGTGCCGGGAAGCGGGCGGAACCCGTCGTGCTCCACGGTCTGCCGACGGGGGAGGCAGACCGTTTCCCGTTCTACGCGTGAGGTGTATGTGTCCAGGCTTCAGGCCGAGCATGTGTACAAGGTGTTCGGCAAACGACCCGATGACGCGGTACGCAGGCTCGAAGGCGGCGCCGACCGCGACGAGCTGCGTGCCGACGGCACGACGGCGGCGGTGATCGACGCTTCGTTCACCGTGGAGCCGGGCCGGACGTTCGTCGTCATGGGTCTGTCCGGATCCGGCAAGTCCACCTTGCTGCGCATGCTGAACGGCCTGCTCGCGCCCACCGCGGGCCGTGTCCTGTTCGACGGCCAGGACCTCACCGCCCTGAGCCCGCGTGAGCTGCGGACCGTGCGCTCCCGGAAGATCAGCATGGTCTTCCAGCACTTCGCGCTCTTCCCCCACCGCAGCGTCCTGGAGAACGCCGGTTACGGCCTCGAGGTGCAGGGCGTCGACCGTCGCGAACGCGACCGGCGCGCCGCCGAAGCGCTCGGCATGGCGGGGCTCGCGGGCTGGGAGGACTCCTGGCCCGACGAGCTGTCCGGCGGTATGCAGCAGCGCGTCGGACTCGCCCGCGCGCTCGCGACGGACGCCGATCTGCTGTTGATGGACGAGTCCTTCAGCGCGCTCGACCCGCTGATCCGCCGCGATATGCAGGACCAGCTCCTCGAACTCCAGAAGACGCTGAAGAAGACCATCGTCTTCATCACCCACGACCTCAACGAGGCCATGCGGCTCGGCGACGGCATCGCGGTCATGCGGGACGGCCGCATCGTCCAGACCGGCACCGCAGAGGAGATCCTCGTCGACCCGGCCGACGACTATGTCGCCTCCTTCACCCGTGACGTCGATCGCTCACGGTTCCTCACCGCGGGCGCGATCATGACCGGCCCCGAGTCCGCGTACGCGGCCGGCGGCGGCGGGCCGAGGAGCGCGGCCGACGTCCTGGCCGCCGCGCCCGCCGCCGTCCCGGCCGACACGCCGATCACCGAGTTGTTCGCCCCCTGCTCGGCCAGCGGGGCGGCCGTCGCCGTCACCTGCGCGAAGGGCGGGCTGATCGGAGTCGTCACACGGTCCCGGCTGCTGGCCGCCCTCGGCGACACGACCCCCGACCCGTCCCCCCGGACACCGTCCGGTCCGTCCCCGCGGCGGGCACCGTCCGGACCCCCGTCCCCGTCGCGAGGCCGTGGTCACGCCCAGGCGGTGGCCGGTGCCTAGGCTCCCGCTCGGCGACTGGGTCGACAGCGGTGTCGAATGGCTCCAGTCCCACCTCACCTGGCTCTTCGACGCCGTCAGCTCGCTCGTCACCGGGATGTACGACGGCCTCGACGCGGTCCTCTCCGCGCCCGAGCCGCTGCTTTTCGGCGGGATCCTCGCTGTCCTCGCCTGGTGGCTGCGCGGACTGCTGCCCGGAGTGCTCGCCTTCGCGGGCTTCGCGCTCATCGACTCGGTCGGGCTGTGGGACGAGGCGATGGCGACGCTCTCCCTGGTGCTCGTCGCCACGGTCGTCACCCTGGCGATCGCCGTTCCGGTCGGCATCTGGGCCTCCCGCTCCAAGGCGGTCAGCGCTCTCATCAGGCCGGTCCTGGACTTCATGCAGACGATGCCCGCCATGGTCTATCTGATCCCCGGCATCATCTTCTTCGGCGTGGGCGTGGTTCCGGGCATCATCGCCACCATCGTGTTCGCCCTGCCACCCGGCGTACGGATGACCGAACTCGGCATCCGCCAGGTCGACGAGGAACTCGTCGAGGCCGCCGAAGCCTTCGGCACCACCCCGCGCGACACCCTGCTGCGGGTACAGCTCCCACTGGCGCTGCCCACGATCATGGCCGGCGTCAACCAGGTGATCATGCTGGGTCTGTCCATGGTCGTCATCGCGGGCATGGTCGGCGGCGGCGGGCTCGGCGGCGCCGTCTACAGCGCCATCGGCAATGTCGACATCGGCCTCGGCTTCGAGGCGGGCGTCTCCATCGTCGTCCTCGCCATGTACCTCGACCGGATCACCGGCGAGCTGGGCCGCCAGGTCTCCCCGCTCGGCCGCCGGGCGATCGCCGCGGCGGCCTCCGCGGCCGGCGGCCGAAAGATCTGGAACCGCCGCCCGCAGACCTCCTTCGCGGTCGTCGGCGTCGTCGTCCTCGCGCTCGTCGCGGGCGGGATGAGCCTCTTCGGCCCCGCCGCCCCCGCCACCGGGTCCGCCGCCGGGGCGTCCGACATCGGCAAGGGCGAGAAGCTCAGCATGGGCTACATCCCCTGGGACGAGGCCATCGCCTCGACGTTCCTGTGGAAGGAGATCCTGGAACAGCGCGGCTTCGAGGTCGACGTCCGGCAACTGGAGACCGGCGCCCTCTACACCGGCATGGCGAACGGTCAGATCGACTTCCAGACCGACTCCTGGCTGCCCATCACCCACGCCTCCTACTGGGAGAAGTACGGCGACAGGCTCGAAGACCTCGGATCCTGGTTCGGCCCGACCTCCCTGGAGCTGTCGGTCCCCTCCTATGTGAAGGGCATCGACTCGCTCGACGACCTCAAGGGCCGGTCCGCCGAGTTCAAGGGCCGGATCATCGGCATCGAGCCGAGCGCCGGAATGATGGGCCTCCTCAAGGACAAGGTCCTCAAGGAGTACGGCCTGGAGGGCGAGTACAAGGTCGTCGACGGCTCGACGCCCGGCATGCTCGCCGAGCTGAAGCGCGCCTACGCCAAGCAGGAACCGATCCTCACCACGCTCTGGTCCCCCCACTGGGCGTACAGCACCTACGACCTGAAGAAGCTCAAGGACCCGAAGGGGTCATGGGGCAAGGGCGACGGCGTGCACACCCTCGCGCGCGACGGCTTCTCAGAGGACCACCCCCAGGCCGCGAAGTGGCTCAAGGACTTCCGTATGACCGAGAAGGAGCTCACGGGTCTGGAGGCCGAGATCCAGCGCTCCGGCAAGGGCAGGGAACAGGACGCCGTACGCACCTGGCTGAAGGCGAACCCCGGCTTCGTGGACCGGGTGGCCCCGGCCTCCCGGTAGGTTCTGTCACGCAGCGGAACGGGGCGGTCCCCGCCAGTGGCGGCGACCGCCCCGTCCGGCTGTCCTCCCACCGGTACCGCTTCGGGACCTCTGCGCGGGGGAAGCCGCGCCGGAAGCTGCGTAAGGTTGTACAGAACGCAGGAAGGGGAGCCCGGCGCATGGACGCTGACGCCAAGGACGGCAAGGACCCGAAAGAGACCGAGCGTCTTCGGGTGGGCACCGCCGTGCGCAGGCGGCGGAGGGCGCTCGACCTCACCCTCGCCTCGGTCGCGGAGCGCAGCGGGCTCTCCGTACCGTTCCTCAGCCAGATCGAGAACGACCGCGCCCGCCCCAGCGTCCGCTCCCTCCAGCGGGTCGCCGACGCCCTGGAGACGACGACCGGAAAGCTGATGGCCGCGTCCGACGCCGCTCGCACCGTCGCCGTCGTCCGCGCGGATCCCGACCGGATCCCGACGGTGCCGAGGGCCCGGCGGCTGGTCCGGGGACGGCACCAGCTGGAAGCCCTGGAGTTCAGCGGCGAACACGACACCGAAGGCGAGTTCCAGCACCGCAACGACGAACTGATGTACATCGCGGACGGCATCGTGGAGGTCGAGGCGGAGGGCCGCGCCTACCGGCTGGGCCGTGGTGACACCCTGTTCCTGTCCGGTGGCGTACGGCATCGCTGGCGGGCCACCGGCACGGAGACCCGCATCCTAGTCGTCACGGTCGCCGAGCACATCGAGTCGCCGCCGGAAACCTAGGGTTGTCCGTTCGGATCGGGCCGGTTCAGGGAGCGGGGCCGTCTGGACGGGTGTCTCCCTGGCGAGTGAGCGGATGGGGTGCGCTGGGGTCGGGGGGCGGTGCAGGGCGAGCGACCGGATGGGTGCGCGGGTGTCTGTGCGTCGGTGGGTGACCGGTAGGGGTGTGCTGTGTACGCGGACCACGCCGAACGCTACCCCCGCGTCCCCCTCGGCGAACTCCGCGCCGCCGGAGCCCGGCTGCTCGTCCTGCCCGACGAGCCGTACCGCTTCACCGCGTCCGACGGGCCGGAGGAGTTTCCGGATCTGCCCGCCGCACTCGTCAGCGGTCGTCATCTCACCTGGTACGGGCCGTCGCTCACCGAGGCCCCGGCCGTGCTCGGCGCGGCGCTGCGAGCAGCTCTCCGCTGAGGAGGCCGCGTACGGTGAGGACCCCGGACACTGCCCAGGCCGTCACCAGCAGCCCGTACAACCCGGCGGCGAGCCAGCCGAACGCCGCGAACTCCGTACGGTGAGCCAGGCTCGCGGCGCCCGTCACACAGGTGCCGACGGGAAAGGTGAAGGCCCACCAGGTCATCGAGAACCGCATCCCCCGGCGCGCGGCCCGCACCACCAGCGCACCGGCCAGCGCCAGCCACAGCACGGCGAACCCCATCACCGAGACCCCGTACAGCACGGCGAGCGGGCCCGCGTAGGGGGCGGCTGTGACATACGGGGCCATGTCCGCCATATGGCCCACGGCGGTCGTGGACTGGCCGAGCGGCCCCAGCACCAGAAAGAGCGCCGGGGTCGCCGCGAGCGGCAGCGGCCCCTGGTGGACCAGCCGGGAGAACACCACCGGAAGGATCATCAGCGTCGCCAGCAGGCTGATCCCGAACATCGCGCAGCTCCCCAGCAGCATCGCCGCACGCCACTGGCCGGACGGCAGATGCGGCACGAGCTGGGGACCGAAGGAGGCCGCGACCATGGGGCCCACCACCGGCAGCAGCCACACGGGCGAGGCCGTGCCCGGCGCGATCCGGTGGCGCGCGATCATCAGATACGGGACGGCGACGGCCGCCGCCAGCCCCACCGCCGTCCCGGCGGCGAAGAGCCCCAGGGCGATCGCGACGGCCGCGCGCTCGCCGATCAGCTCCCGGCCGACGGAGAGCGCGCCCATGCCCACCGCCAGCAGGGCCATGGACAGACAGCCGTAGAAGGGTGCCACCGCCGGGTCGAGGAGATCGGCGCGTGCCTGGTCACGGTGGTGGATCCAGTGCCCGGCACGGGCGCACAGCATCAGGCCGAGCAGCAGGGCGGACACCGCCCAGACCGCGACCAGCACGGCGGAGGGCACGGGAAGGCGGAGCGCCGCGCCCGCGTTGGCGACGACCGCGGTGCCCATGACGGTCGCGTACCAGTTGGGTCCGACGCGGCGGAGGGATGGCAGCCGTACGGGGGACGAACGGGCGCGGACACGCGGGTGCACGGCGGTGACCATGACCTCACTCTCGGGCCGTGAGCCGCCTCCCACCAGGGATGTTGTTCCTATGACCCCATAAGCTGGACTAATGAGCATGGGTGATCAGTGGGTGCCGCTCGCGCACCGGGTACCGGACTTCGGCGCGCTGGAGCTGCTCATCGCGATCGCCCGCCACGGCAGCCTCGGGCTGGCCGCGCGGGAACTCGGCATCACCCAGCCCGCCGCGAGCGGCCGCGTCCGTTCCATGGAACGCCGGCTCGGCGTCGCCCTGGTCGACCGCTCCCCGCGCGGGTCGCGGCTCACCGAGGCGGGGGTGCTCGTCACGGACTGGGCGCGGCGGGTGGTCGAGGCGGCGGAGGCGTTCGACGCGGGGACGCGGGCGCTGCGGGGAGACAGGGACTCCCGGCTACGGGTCGCCGCGTCCATGACCATCGCGGAGTATCTGCTGCCGGGCTGGCTCATCGCGCTCCGGGCGCACCGCCCGGACACGGCGGTCTCCCTGATGGCCGACAATTCGGCGGCGGTCGCCGCGCACCTGCTCGCGGGCGAGGCCGACCTCGGTTTCGTGGAGGGCCTCGCGGTCCCCGAGGGCCTGGACGGAGCCGTCATCGGACACGACCGCCTGATCGTCGTGGCCGCGCCGGGACACCCCTGGACCCGCCGCCGTACCCCGCTTCCCGCCGGGGAGCTGGCCCGGACCCCCCTGATCCTCCGGGAGTACGGGTCCGGCACCCGTCAGGTGCTCGACTCGGCTCTCGCGGGGTACGGCGGCCTGGCCGATCCCCTGCTCGAACTGGCCTCCACCACCGCGGCCAAGGCGGCGGCGGTGAGCGGCGCGGGCCCCGCGGTCCTGAGCGAGCTGGCCGTGCGGGAAGAACTCTCCTCCCGCCGTCTGGTCGAGGTCCGCGTCCCGGACATCAGTCTGGACAGGTCCCTGCGCGCCGTCTGGCGGCGCTCCCAGAAGCCCACGGGGGCCGCCCGTGACCTGCTGGGCCTGACGCGCACCGCGTCGGCCTGACCCGCACCGCGTCGGGCCGTCCGGACAGCAGGGGCCGGTACGGGCCCTGCCCCAGGTCCGTCCGTCACCGCCGACGGCTCACGCCCCGCCCGTCGCCTCGATCAGCGCGGCCATCACCGCGGTGTCGTCCCCCATCTCGGGGTGCCACTGGACCCCCAGCGCCCACCCCGCGTCCGCGAGTTCCACCGCCTCCACCGTCCCGTCGTCCGCGTGCGCGCCGGCGATGAGGGGCGGGGCCAGACGGGCCACGGCCTGGTGGTGGTAGGTGGGGACCCGGACCGGCTCGGGGGCGATGGCGGCGTAGCGGGTGCCCGCTACCGGGGTCACGGTGTGGACGCCGAAGACGCCCACGTCCTTGGTGTGGCCCTCCAGATGCTGGATCAGGGTGCCGCCGAGCGCCACGTTCAGCAACTGCATCCCGCGGCAGATTCCCAGCAGGGGCGTTCCCGTGGCCAGGGCCGCGTGGATCAGCGCCAGTTCCCAGGCGTCCCGGTCTCGCGAGGGCGGGCCGGTACGGGGGTCGGGCTCGGCCCCGTACCGTGCTGGTTCGACGTCCCCGCCGCCCGCGATGACCAGGCCGTCCAACCGGGCCACGACGGCGTCGGCCGACGCGGCGTCCGCGTCCGGCGGGAGCATCGCCGCGAGCCCGCCCGCCCGCTGGATCAGTGACGGATAGGCGGCGGGCAGCAGGGCGGCGGGCATCTCCCACACGCCCCAGGCGGCCGGGGTGAGATAGGTCGTGACGCCGATGAGCGGCTTGGGCACGGTGACTCCGTTCTCTTCGACCGGGTCGGGCCCGGTCGATTCCGTTCTCGTTCTCGTTCACGTACTTGTTCGCGTTCCGTCTTGTTCCGTTCAGCCCCGCTGCCGTCAGCCCCGCTGCCGTCAGTCCAGCTGCCGTCAGTCCCGCTGGAGTTCCGCCTCGGCCGCCGCGAGCGCCGCGAACTCCTCCTCCGGGGCTCTGGCCACCAGATGACGGCGACTGTAGAGCGCGAAGTAGGCGAGGGCGACCGCGTAGACGACCAGCGCGATCAACGCGGCGTCCTTGTCCACCAGGAACGTCGCCACCAGCGCGGACAGTGCCAGCACGAAGGCGACGGACGAGGTCAGGACGCCGCCCGGAGTGCGGTACGGGCGGACGAGCCCCGGCTCGCGGCGGCGCAGGACGATATGGGAGAGCGCCATGAGCGCGTAGCTGATAGTCGCTCCGAAGACCGCCATGTTCAGCATCCGCGCGCCGTCGCCGGTGGACGCGGCGAGCGCGAACCCGATGGCGCCGGGGATCAGCAGCCCCAGGTAGGGCGACTTGCGGCGGTTGGTGAGCGAGAGGAACCGGGGCAGATATCCGGCGCGGGAGAGGGCGAAGAGCTGGCGGGAGCCGGCGTAGATGAGCGAGAAGAAGGAGGCGACCAGCCCGGCGAGCCCCGCGTAGTTCACGAAGCGGCTCAGCGCGGTCGGATCGCCGTCGCCCTGGAGCGCCACCACCAGCGGGTTCCCGGCCTCCTGAATGGCCGCGGAGCCACGGGCGCCCGTGGCGGCGAAGAAGGTGAGGACGGCCAGCAGCACCAGGATCCCCATGGAGATCGAGAGCGCCTTCGGCATCGACCGTACGGGGTCCTTGGCCTCTTCCGCCGCGAGCGGGACGCCCTCGACCCCGAGGAAGAACCACATCCCGAACGGGAACGCCGCCCAGATCCCCAGCAGTCCGAACGGCAGCCAGGAGCCCGAGCCGAACGCCTCCTCGTCGACCGGGATGTCATCGAGGTTTCCCGCGCTGAAGTCGGTGAACGCGCCCACGGCGAAGATCAGCAGCGCGGCCACGGCGATGGCGGTCACGACCAGGCTGAAGCGCAGGGCCTCGCCGACGCCCCACAGATGAATGCCGATGAAGACCGCGAAGCAGGCCAGATACACCGGCCACCCCGACTCCAGGCCGAAGAGACCGAGGGATTCGACATAGTCGCCGATGAAGATCGAGATCGCGGCGGGCGCGAGGATGTACTCGATCAGGATCGCCGTACCGGTGAGGAATCCGCCCCAGGTGCCGAGCGCCCGCCGGGCGAAGCCGTAGCCGCCGCCCGCGGTGGGCAGGATGGCCGAGAGTTCGGCGAGGGCGAAGACGAGACAGGTGTACATCACGCCCATCGCCAGGGTGGCGATCGCGAGTCCGCCGAAACCGCCTTCGGACAGACCGATGTTCCAGCCGGAGAAGTCGCCGGAGACGACATAGGCCACTCCGAGCCCGGTGAGCAGCAGCCATCCCGCGCTGCCTCTGCGCAGCATGCGGCGTCTCAGATAAGCGTCGTCGGGGTGGGTGTCGGCTGGGAAGGGAGACTTCTGTGTGGTGCCTTCGGCCATGGGTCACTCCCGGCATTCAAAGGTTTGTGCGGACACCATTGCGGTCCGTCTCCGAATGCGCAAGCCCCTTGCGTCAAGCCGCTGTCGTCGCCGGGCCCCTCCCCGCTACGACAGAAAGCCCCGCAACAGCGCCGCCGTCCCCTCGCAGTGCTCCCGCATGACCTCCCGCGCGCCGTCCGCGTCCCCTTCGAGCACCGCTTCCACCACGGCCGCGTGCTGCTGCTGCGAGTGCTCCAGATTCCGTACGAGCAGCGGGATGCAGTCCAGGAGGTCGTTGAGCGTCGCCCGTACCGCCGCGTACTGGGCCCTCAGACTCGGCGACCCGGAGAGTTCGGCGAGCGTCAGATGCAGCAGGGTGTCCTGGCGCCGGTACTCGTTCAGGGGAGCGTCGTGCGTCGCCGTGAGGGCCGTACGCAGCCGCCGCGCGCCGTCCTCCGTCAGCCCGTGCGCCGCGCACAGCCCCGCGCCCCCGACCTCCAGTACCTCGCGGAACCGCAGGGTGTCCTCCACGTTCACCCCGGCCACCCGCCGGCGCAGCTCGTCCTCGCCGTGCGCGTCGGGGCGGCTGAGGACGAACGTTCCGCCGTACCGGCCGCGCCTGCTCTCCACCAGTCCCTGATCGGTGAGGACCTTCAGCACCTCGCGCAGCGTGACCCGGCTGATCCCCATCCGCTCGGCCAGCTCGCGCTCCGCCGGCAGCCGCTCCCCGCCGGGCACGAGCCCGAGGCGCAGCAACTGGAGGATCTGCTCCAGGGCTTCCTCGAACCCGTTGCCCGCGCGCACGGGGCGGAGCACGGGGGTGAGGCGGTCTTCCCCGGGCGTGCCCGCACCCGTACCCGCACCCGCACCCGCACCTGTCGCCGTACCCGCACCCGTACCCGTGGCCGCGAGTACGCCCGGAACGCCTCCGGCGGCCGAGACGCCCTCGTCGCCCTCGTCCCCCTCGGTGCTTTCGTCGCACTCGATCCGCTCGATGTCCGCGGGACCGGCCGGATCCGCCGCGTCCGGGGGGTTCGCCGCGTTCGCCGCGTCATTCGTCTTCGCCACGTCGACGTTTCCTCTTCCCATTCAATGGTCTTCAGTAATACCTTATGGCTCTCGGCTGATCCAAGGAGGCACAATCCCGTGGCAGACCGCAAACCCCCGCTCGGGGTCGAGGAACTGCGCGTCCTCGTCTCGAACGGCGTGATCGACACCGTGGTGCTCGCCTTCCCGGACATGCAGGGGCGGCTTCAGGGGAAGCGGTTCGCCGCCCCGTTCTTCCTGGACGAGGTCCTGGAACACGGCACCGAGGGCTGCAACTACCTTCTCGCCGTCGACACCGACATGAACACCGTCGACGGCTACGAGATGTCCTCGTGGGAGCGCGGCTACGGCGACTTCGCCATGCACCCCGACGTCACCACCCTGCGCCGGATCCCCTGGCACGAGGGCACTGCGCTGCTCATCGCCGACCTCGCCTGGAGCGACGGCACGCCCGTCGTCGCGGCCCCGCGCCAGGTGCTCCGCCGCCAGCTGGAGCGGCTCGCGGAGCTGGGCCTCACCGCACGGGTCGGCACCGAGCTGGAGTTCATCGTCTTCAAGGACACCTACGAACAGGCATGGGACCGCGACTACCGCGGACTGACCCCGGCCAACCAGTACAACATCGACTACTCCGTCCTCGGCACCGGACGGATAGAGCCGCTCCTGCGCCGGATCCGCAACGACATGACCGTCGCCGGGCTCACCGTCGAGTCCGCCAAGGGCGAATGCAACCCCGGCCAGCACGAGATCGTCTTCCGCTACGACGACGCCCTGGTCACCTGCGATCAGCACGCCGTCTACAAGACCGGCGCGAAGGAGATCGCCTCCCAGGAGGGCGTCTCGATCACGTTCATGGCCAAGTACAACGAGCGTGAGGGCAACTCCTGCCATATCCACCTCTCGCTCGCCGACTCCGAGGGGAACGGGGTGATGGCGGGCGACGGGCCGGGCGGCATGTCCCCGCTCATGCGCCACTTCCTCGCCGGACAACTGGCCGCGCTGCGCGACTTCTCCCTTCTGTACGCGCCCAACATCAACTCGTACAAGCGATTCCAGCCCGGCACCTTCGCCCCGACCGCCGTCGCCTGGGGATACGACAACCGCACCTGCGCGCTCCGGGTCGTCGGACACGGCCGTTCCCTGCGCTTCGAGAACAGACTGCCGGGCGGCGACGTCAACCCCCACCTCGCCGTCGCCGGACTGATCGCGGCGGGCCTGTACGGGATCGAGAACGAACTGGAGCCGCCCGAGGAGTGCACCGGGAACGCGTACACGGCGGGCCACGCACAGGTGCCCACCACCCTGCGCGACTCCGCCGGACTCTGGGAGGAGAGCCCGATCGCCAGGGCGGCCTTCGGCGAGGAGGTCGTCGCGCACTATCTGAACATGGCGCGGATCGAACTCGCCGCCTTCGACGCCGCGGTCACCGACTGGGAGCTGCGCCGCTCCTTCGAACGCCTGTGAAGCCCGTCTGCTCACCGCAGCCCCGATGTCTGTGAGGAACGTCTTGCCGTACACGCACCACGAGGTTCTCAACCCCGCGACGGGCGAGGTCGTCCGCAAGGTCGCCGCGACGACGGCCGCCGAGGTCGACACCGCCGTCGCCCGCGCCGCCACGGCCCAGCGGAGCTGGGCGGCGGCCGCCCCCGCCGACCGGGCCCGGCTGCTGCGCCGCTTCGCGACCGTCGTCGACGAGCACCGGGAGGAACTGGCCCGGCTGGAGGTCGAGGAGGCCGGACACCTCATCGGCAACGCCCGCTGGGAAGCGGGCAACGTCCGCGACCTCCTCGACTTCGCCGCCGGGGGAGTCGAGCGCCTGAATGGCCGTCAGATCCCCGTCGCGGGCGGCCTCGACATCACCCTCCTCGAACCCCTCGGCGTCGTCGGCGTGATCGCGCCCTGGAACTTCCCCATGCCGATCGCCGCCTGGGGCGCCGCGCCCGCTCTCGCGGCCGGAAACGCCGTACTCCTCAAGCCGGCGGAGACGACCCCCCTGACCGCGCTCAGACTGGCCGAACTCGCCCTGGAGGCAGGACTGCCGGACCAGCTCTTCCAGGTCCTTCCGGGCGCGGGCGACGTCGCGGGCGAAGCGCTCGTCCGGCACCCGGGCGTCGCCAAGATCGTGTTCACCGGCTCCACCCGCGTGGGCAAGCGGATCATGGCGATCTGCTCGGAGCAGGTGAAACGGGTGACCCTCGAACTCGGCGGCAAGAGCCCCAACATCGTCTTCGCCGACTCCGACCTCGAAGCGGCCGCCGCCGCCACCCCCATGTCCTTTCTGGACAACAGCGGCCAGGACTGCTGCGCCCGCACCCGCATCCTCGTGCAGCGCTCGGTGTACGACCGCTTCCTGGAACTGCTCACACCCGCGATCGAGTCGGTCGTCGTCGGCGACCCCGCCGACGAGCGGACCGCGATGGGCCCGCTGATCTCACGTGCCCAGCTGGACAGGGTCCGCTCGTACGTCCCCGACGACCTGCCCGGCATCCGGGGCGCCGCCCCCGACGGGCCCGGCTTCTGGTTCCCCCCGACCGTCCTCACCGATATCGCGCCCGATGCCCCGGCCGCCCGCGAGGAGGTCTTCGGACCGGTCGCGGCGGTCCTGCCCTTCGACGACGAGGCCGACGCGATCCGGCTGGCCAACTCCACCGAATACGGACTCTCGGGCTCCATCTGGACTCGTGACCTCGGCCGCGCCGTCCGCGTCTCCCGCGCGGTCCAGGCGGGCAATCTCTCCGTCAACTCCCACTCCAGCGTCCGCTACTCGACTCCGTTCGGGGGCTGGAAACAGTCCGGACTCGGCCGCGAACTCGGCCCGGACGCCCTCACCGCCTTCACCGAGACCAAGAACGTCTACTTCAGCACGGAGGTCTGAGCACCCATGACCGAGGCACCCAACACCGGGACCGAGCAGGTCTGCCGCCGCCTGGTGGGCCGTACGGCCGTCATCACCGGCGCGGGCAGCGGTATCGGGCTGGCGACCGCACGCCGACTCGCCTCCGAGGGCGCGAACGTCGTCTGCGGCGACATCGACGAAGAAGGCGGCAAGGCCGCGGCCGACGAGGTGGGCGGCACCTTCGTCCGCGTGGACGTCACCGACGCCGAACAGGTGGAGGCGCTGTTCCGGACGGCCTTCGAGACCTACGGCTCCGTCGACATCGCCTTCAACAACGCGGGCATCTCACCGCCCGACGACGACTCGATCCTCACCACGGGCCTCGACGCGTGGAAGCGGGTCCAGGACGTCAACCTCACCTCCGTCTACCTGTGCTGCAAGGCCGCCATCCCCTATATGCGGCGCCAGGGCCGGGGCTCCATCATCAACACCGCCTCGTTCGTGGCGATCATGGGAGCCGCGACCTCCCAGATCTCGTACACCGCCTCCAAGGGCGGCGTCCTCGCCATGTCACGCGAACTCGGCGTCCAGTTCGCCCGCGAGGGCATCCGGGTGAACGCCCTCTGCCCCGGCCCCGTCAACACCCCGCTGCTCCAAGAGCTCTTCGCCAAGGACCCGGAGCGGGCCGCGCGCAGACTGGTGCACATCCCGGTCGGGCGGTTCGCCGAGGCGGACGAGATCGCCGCCGCCGTGGCCTTCCTCGCCAGCGACGACTCCTCGTTCGTCAACGCGACGGACTTCCTCGTCGACGGCGGCATCGCGGGCGCGTACGTCACGCCTCTGTAGCCCCACCCGTCGACCCGTCCTCACCCCGACGCCCCAGCACCCCCGGGACGCCCCAGCACCCCCGGGGCCGGGGCGAGGACGGCGACTCCGGCGGGTGCGACCGGTCCCGGACCCCGCCGCACCGGCCTCCCGTACGCCTGCGGGCTGTTCACCGGCTGACGCCGCGGACCGGCTGACGCCGCAGCCAGCCGTCCCCGGACGCTACAGAAACGTCCGCCCCTCGCCCCGGTACGTCGGCACGCTCCCGACCACCCGGTCACCCTCGACCAGTTCCAGCGTGTCGAAGCGCTCGCACAGCTCCCCGGCCTTCGCGTGCCGGAACCACACCTTGTCGCCGATCAGCAGATCGTCGGCGGGGGAGCCGAGCAGCGGAGTCTGCACCTCGCCCGCGCCCTCCCGCGGGTCGTAGCGCAGTCCTTCCGGCAGATACGGAACCGGCAGCCGGTCCCGGCCCGCCGCACCGGACGCCGGGTAGCCGCCGCCGAGCACGGTCACCACCCCTACACCGGGCCGGCGCACGACCGGCAGGGCGAAGAGCGCGGCCGGACGGCCGGAGAAGGACGTGTAGTCGTCGAACAGCCGCGGAACATACAGCCCGGAACCGGCCGCGATCTCGGTCACCGCGTCCTCGGCGGCCGTGTGCTGCACGCTTCCCGTGCCGCCGCCGTTCACGAACTCCAGATCCGGCGTCACCGCCCGCACCACCGCGGCCCGCCGCTCCGCCAGCTCCGTACGCGCCGCCCGCTGCATCAGCCGAACCGCCGCCGAACGCACCGGACTTCCCGCGACCGAGTCGCCGACCCCGGCGATATGCCCCTCGTACGCCATCAGCCCCACCAGCCGGAACCCCGGACGACGGGCGACCGACCGCGCCAGCCCGGCGAGTTGCGCCGGCTCCCGCAGCGGCGAACGGCGCGCCCCGATCCTCACCCGGCCACCGAGGAGACGCAGCGCGGTGTCCATCTCCAGACAGACCCGGATCTCCTCCTTGCCGCCCGCCCTCGCCCGGTCGATCCACTCCAGCTGCGCCGTGTCGTCGACCATCACGGTCACCGCGGCGGCCAGCTTCGGATCGCCCGCCAGCTCCGCGAACCCGCTCCGGTCCGCCGACGGATACGCCAGCAGCACATCCCCGAACCCCGCCCGCGCCAGCCACAGCGACTCGGCCAGCGTGAACGACATGACCCCCGCGAACCCGTCCCTGGCGAGCACCCGCTCCAACAGTGCGCGGGAGCGCACGGACTTGCTCGCCACCCGGACGGGCTTGCCCCCGGCCCTGCGCACCAGATCGTCCGCGTTGGCGTCGAACGCGTCGAGGTCGACCAGGGCGAGCGGTGCGTCGAGATGGACGGTGGCACGGTCGAAACGGGCCCGGTCGGCTGCGCGGGGAGTCATGTCCTGAGCTTGCCAGACCGGATTACCACCGGGTAGGGGGATGTTCTGGGCAGATCCCCACGGAGCCCCGTTCTCGGTGCCGCGGGCCCCGTTCGAACCCGTAGAGTGACGCAGACGCGGCGACGAACGGGCCTGCTCCCAGGGGCGGTCCGTCGCCGTACGGGCACGAGAGACGGGGGTCGGCATGAGCACGGAGGCACCACGCCCTCCCGGCCCACCCGACGACACACCCCCGCACCCGCCGCACCCTCAGCGGTCCCGCATCACGGACGCGCTCCGCTCCCCGGACCCGCCCCGGCCATCGGGCATCGCCGCGCTCCTGCCCCACACGGACACGCCGGACGACGGGCGACACACACTCCCGCCCCGCCCGGACGCGGCCCCCCGACCGGACCCGAGCGGCGACACGTCCGGCTCCGCCGGCTCCGCGTCCGGCGACCGTCCTCCCGTGCCGCCGCGCCCCCCGACACCTCCGGCCCGGCCGGGCCACGGCCCCGCGCCGTCGTACGCCCCCGGCCCCCCGCCGAACAGCCCGCGGCGCGCTTCCGGCGCGAGCCGCCCCGCGCCCCGGGAGCCGGGCACACCTCGCCCGGCCGTGTCCGCCGATCGGGACGAGGACACCCGTCGGCTCCGCGAGGACTCCCCGGCCGCCCCCGACCGCCCCTCGGCCCCTCCCCGGCCCACCGCGCCCCCCGCCGGGCCGAGTACGCCCCGGCCGGGGACGCCCGTGCCCGACGAGGACACCCGCCGCCTGCGCGCCGAACCTCCGGGAGCCGGCGCGGCAGCCGGCGTCCACACCGGCGCACCGCCCCCGCGATCCCCGGCCGCACCGCCCGACGCGCCGGGAACACCACCCGCCGCGAGCACCGGGCCGGTGCCACAGCGTCCCCCGAACGGTCCGAGCGGTCCGGCCACCCCGGACTCCCCGCGCCCCACGGCCCCGCCCGTCCCCCCGGCGGCCCCGCCCCGGCCAGACACCCCGCCGACGGAGACCACCACCCGGCTGAGGCGCGCCGCCGCGCCCCGAACCGCCGCACCGGACGGCGGATGGAGTCCGTGGACATCGACCGCTGGGCCCGGCCCCGCACCGGGCGCCGCGTCCGACGCCGGACGGATCCCATGGCCGCCGCCCGAGCGGCCCGGCGAGGTGACCACCCGGCTGCGCCCGATACGCACGCGCCGTCCGGGCCGCGCCCTCGGCGCCGTCGCCTGCGCCGTCCTCGGGCTCGGGATGATCGGCGGCGCGATCACCGCCGGCTGGCTCATCCGTGACTCCAGCGCCGAGACCGCGGCCGAGACCGCCTACGGCAAGGGCCACACCCTCTGGCACACCGCCCCCGTGGACACCCTCTTCCCGCGCACGCTCAAGGGCGACAACGCGGGACCGGGCCGAGCGGACCGGATCTGGACACGGGTCGCCGTCGCCCCCGACAGCGACTGCGCGACCGCGCTCGCCCCCCTGCTCGTCACCACACTGAAGCCCGTCGGCTGCGCCCGCGTGCTCCGCGCCACCTACACCGACGCGACCTCCACCAACGTCACCACCGTCGGCATGGTCTTCACCGAGGCAGAAGCGGACGACATGAAGGCCCTGAAGGCCCGCTTCGCACGGGAGAGCCTCGCCGAGCGCCCCGATCTGATGCCCCGCGCCTTCCCCGCCGAGGGCACCGTCGCCGCCCGGTTCGGCGACCGGCAGCGCGCGAGCTGGGCCATCACGGTCCTCACCGAAGCACCCGTCGTCCTCTACGCGGTCTCGGGATTCGCCGACGGCCGCCCGGTCGCCGATCCGCAGCCCGCCGCCGCGGCCCAGGCCAGGGGAGCGACCTCCGCGCCCGCGCAGGCCGGGCTCGGCCATGAGGCGAAGGGACTCGCGGAGGGCATCGGACGGACGCTGACCAGAACCCTCACCCCGCCGGCCACGGAGCCCCCGAAATGACCGGAACGACCACAGCCCGCCGCCGTCGCCGGAGGGTGGCCGCGATCGCCGCGGCCACGCTGTTCACCCTCCTCCCGTCGGTCCCCGCGCACGCCGACGGCATCCGGGCCCAGCAGTGGGGCCTCGAGGCCCTGAACGCGGACGAGGTCTGGCGTACGACCAAGGGCGCGGGCATCACGGTCGCCGTGCTCGACACGGGCGTCGACGACCAGCACCCCGATCTGAAGGAGTCCGTGCTGCCGGGCAAGGACCTCATAGGCTTCGGCGCCTCGCGCGGCGACAGCGAATGGGCCCTCCACGGCACGGCCATGGCGGGCATCATCGCCGCCCACGGCCACGGCCTCGGCAACGAGGCCGGTGTCATCGGCATCGCGCCCGAGGCGAAGATCCTGCCCGTACGGGTCATCCTCGAAGGCACCGACGCGGCCCGCCAGAAGGCCCGCGGGTCCCGCAGCAACGCGCTCGCGGAAGGCATCCGCTGGGCCGCCGACCAGGGCGCGGACGTCATCAACCTCTCCCTCGGCGACGACAGCGAGTCCGCGCGCGCGGACTCGGGCGAGGACGCGGCCGTCCAGTACGCCCTCGCCAAGGGCGTCACCGTCGTCGCCTCCGCCGGGAACGGCGGAGAGAAGGGCGACCACATCTCGTACCCCGCCGCCTATCCGGGGGTGATAGCGGTCACCGCGGTCGACCGCTTCGGCAACCGCGCGCCGTTCTCCACGCGCCGCTGGTACGCCACGGTCAGCGCGCCCGGCGTCGACGTGGTGATACCGGAACCGGACGGGAAGTACTACCAGGGCTGGGGCACCAGCATCGCCGCCGCGTTCGTCTCGGGCGCGGTCGCCCTCGTACGCTCCGCCCACCCCGGACTGACCCCCGCGCAGATCAAGCAGCTCCTCATCGACACGGCGGGCGACAGCCCCGGCGCGGGCCGGGACGACGCGCGCGGCTACGGCATGGTCGATCCGGCGGCCGCGATCAAGGCCGCGGCGAAACTCCGGCCGGGGGACCCCAAGGCGGCCACGGCGGGCTACACCAAGAAGTACTTCGGCCAGGGCCCCCGGACGTCGGCGTCCGACTCCGGTCCGGCCGCGTGGCTCGTCCCGCTCGTCGGCGGCCTCGGCGCACTGGCGCTCGCCGCCGCGACCGTCCTCTGGCGCGCCTCCCGCACCGGCGGCGTCTGAAGCCCCGGCTCCGGCAACGGGAACAGCCGTCGGCTCCGGCACCGCGGCACTCCACGGCGTCCGGTGCCCGGCCCACCCGCCGCCACCGGGAAGGCGCCCGGCCACTAGGCTCGACCCGTGGCGCTCAAGAACATTCCCGACCCCGGTTTCTCCGACGACGACGGCACCGCCGATCCACGGCTGGCGGCCGCGCTCGCCGCCTGGGCCGCGGACCGGACGGCCGAACGCCCGGTGCTGGAGGCGCTCTTGGGCGCACGACTGCTGATCCCCGTGGTCGCCCGGCTCGGCGAGGCCGAGACGGTCGAGGTCGCCGCGGGCAGCCCCGCGGCGAAGCCGGGACGGGTGCTGCGCCGGGAGAAGACCAGCGACATGGCCGTGCCGGTGCTGACCGCGGGGGACCGGCGGGCGCTGCCCGCGTTCACCTCGATCGAGTCGCTCCACCGCTGGGACCCCGGGGCCCGGCCCATCGCCGTACCGCTGGGCCGGGCGCTCCAGGCCGCCTCCCACGAGCAGGCCGACACCGTCGTACTGGATCTGGCCGGGCCCGTTCCCTATCAGCTGACCGGCTCCGCGCTGCTCGCGCTCGCCGAGGGCCGTACCAGCGCCGACCCGCTGGACGATCCGGCCGTCACCGGGGCGGTACGGGAGGTGGCCGCCGCCGAGCCCTCGGTGATCCGGGCCCATCTACTGCCGGGCGACACGGACGGCACCCTCGCCCTCGTGCTCGCCGAGGACGCCGACCCGGCCGGGGCCGCCCGCCGCGTCGCCGAAGCGCTCGCCGGCCATGACGTGCTGAGGGCCCGCCTGGTGCGGGGCCTCGACCTGGCGCTGCTGCCGGCCGCCGCCACCCCTCCGGGCGAGCCCTTCTTCGTACGGGAATGAAGCCGCGGTACGGGAATGAAGCCGCGCGCCCTCCGTCGGCGGAGGCCCCAGGGCCTCTCAGCCGTAGACCGGGCCGGTGTACTTCTCGCCCGGCCCCTGGCCCGGCGCGTCCGGCACCAGCGACGCCTCGCGGAACGCGAGCTGGAGGGACTTCAGCCCGTCACGCAGCGGCGCCGCGTGGAAGGAGCTGATCTCCGTGAACCCGGCGTCCAGCAGGCCCGCCAGCGCGTGCACCAGCTTGCGCGCCTCGTCCAGGTCCTTGTGCTCCGCGCCGTCCTCGGTGAGACCGAGCTTCACGGCGGCGGCGCTCATCAGATTCACCGCGACCGTGACGATCACCTCGACGGCGGGGACCTCCGCGATGTCGCGGGTCATGGCGTCGAAGTCGGCCGACTGTCCGGAGACGTCGGAAGCGGGGGTCGGTGTCGCGTCACTCATGACGGACACGATATGCCCCGGCGCGCACGACACGGCCGCGGCCACCGGTTAGCCGGTTCCGGCCGGAGCTGCTAACCTTGTGTGACGACCGGCTGGACACGTGTGTGTCCGGCCCACAAGTGGAGGCTCCGATCTCCCACCTGGCCGTCCTCCAGGACGGCGGGTCACCGGTCAGGCGCTGCCATCGTTCCGTACGGACGATGGAAGTCGCCCGATGCGCGCCCCGCGGCTCACCGCGGCGGTGCTCCGGTATTCGAGGAGCTGCCGCCTGTGTCCCGTCCGGGGCGTTTTCTCGTTCCGGCGCGGTTGGTCTCACAAACAGACGTTACGCGGCTGCCTCCCAGTCGGCCGCGTGGTGCTACCGAGGAGGATCCATCAGCGCCGAGCCCCGCATCAACGACCGGATTCGCGTTCCGGAAGTGCGGCTTGTCGGACCCAGCGGCGAGCAGGTGGGCATCGTCCCGCTCGCCAAGGCCCTTGAGCTCGCCCAGGAGTACGACCTCGACCTGGTCGAGGTCGCGGCGAACGCCCGGCCGCCCGTGTGCAAGCTCATGGACTACGGGAAGTTCAAGTACGAGTCGGCCATGAAGGCCCGTGAGGCGCGCAAGAACCAGGCGCACACGGTCATCAAGGAAATGAAGCTCCGGCCGAAGATCGACCCGCACGACTACGACACCAAAAAGGGTCACGTCGTCCGGTTCCTCAAGCAGGGCGACAAGGTCAAGATCACGATCATGTTCCGTGGCCGTGAGCAGTCCCGCCCCGAACTCGGCTTCCGTCTGCTCCAGCGTCTCGCTTCCGATGTCGAGGAACTCGGATTCATCGAGTCGAACCCGAAGCAGGACGGCCGGAACATGATCATGGTTCTTGGCCCGCACAAGAAGAAGACCGAAGCCATGGCCGAGGCGCGTGAGGCCCAGGCCGCACGCAAGGCAGACCGCGACGCGACGAAGGCTCACGCCGACGCGCCCGCGGAGACGCCCTCCGAGGGGTGACCCCGGGGGCCGCCCGCAAAGGCGCCCCGGGTCCCGCCCGGACCCAGAAACGAAGAGCCTGACGCTTCCGCACGCCGGTACCCGTGTGCCGGGGAAGCGCCACTGACGAGGAGATACGGCGCGATGCCGAAGAACAAGACGCACAGCGGTGCCAAGAAGCGCTTCAAGATCACCGGCTCCGGCAAGGTGCTCCGCGAGCGCGCCGGCAAGCGCCACCTGCTCGAGCACAAGCCGTCCACGTTGACGCGTCGCCTCTCGGGCAACGCCGAGATGGCTCCGGCCGACGCCAAGAAGATCAAGAAGCTTCTCGGCAAGTGACGTCGCTGCCGTCTCCGCTGGCGGAGACGGAGGTGCGACGTCTGGACCGGGACCCATTCGAATTCGGGCTGGGCCACTGACACCGTGGATTCCAGCCCCGCTACAAGGAGTTAACAAGTGGCACGCGTCAAGCGGGCAGTCAACGCCCACAAGAAGCGCCGGGCGATCCTGGAGCAGGCCAGCGGCTACCGCGGGCAGCGTTCGCGCCTGTACCGCAAGGCCAAGGAGCAGGTCACCCACTCGCTGGTCTACAACTACAACGACCGCAAGAAGCGCAAGGGCGACTTCCGTCAGCTGTGGATTCAGCGCATCAACGCCGCTGCCCGCCAGAACGGCATGACGTACAACCGCCTCATCCAGGGTCTGAAGGCCGCCAACATCGAGGTGGACCGCAAGATCCTCGCGGAGCTGGCCGTCAACGACGCCAACGCGTTCGCCGCGCTGGTCGAGGTCGCGCAGAAGGCCCTCCCGGCCGACGTCAACGCCCCCAGGGCCGCTGCCTGAGCCGTGTGCTCCCGAGCGCCGCGCGCGCTCCGGGGACACGCGCCGAGGCGCATACCTTCGGACCCGCAGGCACCCGCAGTTCACGGGCCTGCGGGTCCGGTGTGTCCGGCCGGGCGGCCGCCCTGCGGGCCGGCCGCCCGCGGAACCGGGCCGGGCCCGTTCAGGGCGTCCGTCCCGTGGAGTGCGCGCTCCTGCCCACACGGTCCGTACGGCGAAGAGCCCGCCCGCACCCCGCTCCCCATGAAAGTGAGCCCATGGCCGCTCCCGAGCTGATCTCCCCGCGTTCGTCCCGCGTCGCCGCCGCGCGAAGGCTGGCGCGGCGGAACTTCCGGGGCAAGGAGCGGCTCTTCCTCGCCGAGGGGCCGCAGGCGGTACGCGAAGCGGCCGGCCACCGGGCCGGCGGCACGCCCACGCTGGTCGAACTCTTCACCACCCTCGACGCCGCCGAGCGGTACGCCGACATCATCGGCGCGGCACGGGACGCCGGTGCCCGGGTGCACCTCGCGGACGAGACGGTGATCGCGGACATCTCCACGACCGTCACCCCGCAAGGGCTCGTCGGCGTCTGCCGGTTCCTGGACACGCCCTTCGAGGAGATCGTCCGGTCGGGGCCCACGCTGGTCGCCGTCCTCGCCCATGTGCGCGACCCCGGCAACGCGGGCACCGTGCTCCGGTGCGCCGACGCCGCCGGGGCCGACGCCGTCGTCCTCACCGACGCCTCCGTCGATCTGTACAACCCCAAGGCGGTACGCGCCTCGGTCGGCTCGCACTTCCATCTGCCCGTCGCCGTCGGCGTACCCGTCGAACAGGCCGTACGACGGCTGAGGGACGCCGGGGTACGGGTGCTCGCCGCCGACGGCGCGGGCGAGGACGATCTCGACGACGAACTCGACGCGGGCACCATGGGCGGGCCCACGGCATGGATCTTCGGCAACGAGGCATGGGGCCTGCCCGAGGAGACCAGGGCCCTCGCGGACGCCGTCGTACGCGTTCCCATCCACGGAAAAGCCGAGAGTCTGAACCTCGCGACCGCCGCCGCCGTATGTCTCTACGCCTCGGCGCGCGCCCAGCGCGCCGGTGGCGCTCGCTGAACGCGACGGCGGACCGACGCACCGGGCGGCGGCCCATCGCGGGGGACGGAGTCGCTCAGCGGCCTAGCACTGTCATACGGAACTAGTAGGGTGACGGGCCCGGTGGCCCAGTGCGCCGGTGGAGAGGTGGGGTACGGGCATGGCTGTCGGGACGAGCGGACCTGCAAAGACACGCGGGACGGTGCGGTGCTCCTCCGGCGATCCCGAGATATCGGCCATCGACCCGGACGACCTCCCCGACGGACTCGTCGTCGCCGATGAGACGGGCCGGGTGATCTGTTTCAACGCCGCCGCCACCAGGATCACCGCCGTCCCCCGCGCCGACGCCATCGGACTGCCCCTGGAGCGCGCCCTGCCGCTGGAGGACCTCAAGGGCCGGCGCTGGTGGGCGCTGACCGATCCGTACGGCGGGCTCGCCACCCGGGTCGGCCAGCCCGAGCGGTATCTGCTGCTCCCCGGCGGCCGTGAGGTCCTCGTCTCCGCCCGCTATGTCCGCGAGTACCCGACCGGGCCGATGCGCCGGCTCGTCGTCAGCCTGCGCGGCACCGAGGCCCGCCGCCGCAACGAGCGCAGCCACGCCGAGCTGATCGCCACCGTCGCCCATGAGCTGCGCTCCCCGCTCACCTCCGTCAAGGGGTTCACCGCGACCCTGCTCGCGAAGTGGGAACGCTTCACCGACGACCAGAAGCGGCTGATGCTGGAGACCGTCGACGCCGACGCCAACCGCGTCACCCGGCTGATCACCGAACTCCTCGACATCTCCCGCATCGACTCCGGACGCCTCGAAGTGCGACGCCAGCCCGTGAACATCGCCGCCGCCGTCGGACGCCATGTCCATGCCCATATAGCCAGTGGTCAGCGCCCCGACCGGTTCTTCGTCCGCATCCGGCGCGATCTGCCCGAGCTCTGGGCCGACCCCGACAAAATCGACCAGGTCCTCGGCAATCTGCTGGAAAACGCGGTGCGCCACGGCGAGGGAACCGTCACCATCGAAGTGGCGCCGGCAGCGGCGAAGGACGACGAGAAGGGCACGGCGGTCACCGTGAGCGACGAAGGCCCCGGCATCCCCGAGGAGTCGATGGGCCGTGTCTTCACCCGCTTCTGGCGGGGGAGCAAGCGTGGCGGGACGGGCCTCGGCCTCTATATCGTCAAGGGCATCGTCGAGGCGCACGGCGGTACGATCACCGTCGGCCGCGGACCCGGCGGCGGCGCCGAGTTCCGATTTATCCTGCCCGTCGGCGCTCCCGCCTATCTGGCCTGAGCAGCCCGCGGGCACCATCACAGGGCCCGGCCACCGGGCCAGGGGGACCGTCCCCGCAATCGCACCCCTCCGGCGACCTTTAGACTCGACCCTTGGCACCTTTGCGTCCTCAGTCGTCGAGCGGGGCCGCGCCCACCAGCCAAACGGAAGCACGGGAAGAGATGTCGGCACCCAACAAGTCCTACGACCCCGTCGAGGTCGAGGCACTGAAACCGGAAGAGATCGAGCGCATGCGGGACGAGGCGCTCGCCGCCTTCGCCGCCGCGGGCGACCTCGACGCGCTCGCTCAGGCGAAGGTCGCGCACACCGGCGGAACCTCGCCCCTCGCGCTCGCCAACCGCGAGATCGGCGCCCTGCCGCCACAGGCGAAGGCCGAGGCCGGCAAGCGCGTCGGGCAGGCGCGCGGCGCCGTGAACAAGGCGCTCGCCGCCCGCCAGGCCGAACTGGAGGCCGAGCGCGACACACGGGTGCTGGTCGAGGAGGCGGTGGACGTCACCCTGCCGTACGACCGCGTCCCGGCGGGCGCCCGCCACCCCCTCACCACGCTCTCGGAGCGCATCGAGGACATCTTCGTGGCCATGGGCTACGAGGTCGCCGAAGGACCACAGGCCGAGGCCGAGTGGTTCAACTTCGACGCCCTCAACATCGGCCCCGACCACCCCGCGCGCGGCGAGGCCGACACCTTCTTCGTCCAGGGCCCCGAAGGCGGAGCCGAGTCCGGAGTCGTCCTGCGGACCCACACCTCTCCCGTGCAGATCCGCTCGCTCATGGACCGTGAGCTGCCGGTGTACGTCATCTGCCCCGGCCGGGTCTACCGCACCGACGAGCTGGACGCCACCCACACCCCCGTCTTCCACCAGGTCGAGCTGCTCGCCGTCGACGAGGGGCTCACCATGGCCGACCTCAAGGGCACCATGGACCACATGGTCCAGTCGCTCTTCGGCGGCGAGGGGATGAAGACCCGGCTGCGGCCGAACTTCTTCCCCTTCACCGAGCCGTCCGCCGAGATGGACATGGTCTGCTACATCTGCCGAGGCGAGTCCGTCGGCAACCCCGACCGCCCCTGCCGCACCTGCTCCAGCGAGGGCTGGATCGAGCTGGGCGGCTGCGGAATGGTCAACCCCAAGGTGCTCGTCGCCTGCGGTGTGGACCCGGAGAAGTACAGCGGATTCGCCTTCGGGTTCGGCATCGAACGGATGCTGATGTTCCGCCACAACGTCGAAGACATGCGAGACATGGTCGAGGGTGACGTCCGGTTCACCCGGCCGTTCGGGATGGAGATCTGATGAGGGTCCCGCTTTCATGGCTGCGGGAGTACGTCGACCTGCCGGCGACGCAGACCGGCCGTGACGTACAGACGAAGCTCGTCGCGGCAGGGCTGGAGGTCGAGACCGTCGAGCAGCTCGGCGCGGGACTCAAGGGCCCGCTGGTCGTCGGCCGGGTCCTCACGATCGAGGAGCTGACCGAGTTCAAGAAGCCCATCCGCCACTGCACGGTCGACGTCGGCCGGGCCAACGGGACCGGCGAGCCCCAGGAGATCGTCTGCGGCGCCCGGAACTTCGCCGTCGGCGACAAGGTCGTCGTCGTCCTGCCCGGCGCCGTCCTGCCCGGCGACTTCCAGATCGCCGAGCGCAAGACCTACGGCCGGATGTCCCGCGGCATGATCTGCTCCGCCGACGAGCTGGGCATGGGCGACGACGGGAGCGGCGGCATCATCGTGCTCCCGCCCGAGCACGAGGTCGGCACCGACGCCATCGAGCTGCTGGAGCTGTACGACGAGGTCCTCGACATCGCCGTCACACCCGACCGCGGCTACGCCCTGTCGATGCGCGGAGTCGCCCGCGAGGCCGCCACCGCCTACGGGCTGCCGCTGCGCGACCCGGCGCTCCTCGACGTCCCCGGACCCAACTCGTACGGCTACCCGGTCAAGGTCGCCGACCCCGTCGGCTGCGACCGCTTCACCGCGCGGACCGTCGTCGGCCTCGACCCCGAGGCCCGCTCCCCGATCTGGCTCACCCGCCGCCTCCAGAAGGCCGGCATGCGCCCGATCTCGCTCGCCGTCGACATCACCAACTACGTGATGCTGGAGCTGGGACAGCCGCTCCACGCGTACGACCGCACCCTCATCGACGGCGCGATCGGCGTCCGCCGCGCGGAGCCCGGCGAGAAGCTCACCACGCTGGACGGCGTCAAGCGTGTCCTGGACGCCGAGGACCTGGTCATCACCGACGACCGCGGGCCGATCGGTCTCGCGGGCGTCATGGGCGGCGCGAACACCGAGATCGCCGACGCCGTGACCGACCCCGAGACCTGCGAGGTCCGGGGCACCACCGAGGTCGTCATCGAGGCCGCGCACTTCGACGCCGTCTCCATCGCCCGCACAGCCCGCCGTCACAAGCTCTCCTCCGAGGCGTCCCGGCGCTTCGAGCGCGGAGTGGACCCGCTCGCCGCCGCGGCGGCCGCCCAGCGGACCGTGGACCTGCTGGTGCTGCTCGCCGGAGGCACCGCCGAGGCCGGTGTCACCCATGTCATCGCGCCGTCCGCGCCCCGTACCGTCGCCATGCCCGCCGACCACCCCGACAGGGTCGCCGGTGTCGCCTACGGCCGTGAGACCGTCGTACGCCGCCTCCAGGAGATCGGCTGCGACGTCTACGGCCAGGACGAACTGGTCGTCACCGTCCCCTCCTGGCGTCCCGACCTCGCCGCGCCGAACGACCTCGCCGAAGAGGTCATCCGGCTGGAGGGCTACGAGAACCTGCCCTCCACCCTGCCCAAGCCACCGTCCGGCCGCGGGCTCACCTCCCGGCAGCGGCTGCACCGCCGGGTCGGCCGCGCACTCGCCGGGGCGGGCTACACGGAGGCGCTGAACTACCCGTTCATCGGGGAGCAGGTCCTCGACCAGCTCGGCCTCCCGGCCGACGACCCCTGCCGCCGGCTCGTCAAGCTCGTCAACCCGCTCTCCGACGAGGAGCCCGCGCTCCGCACCACGCTGCTGCCCGGACTGCTCGGCGCGCTCCGCCGCAACGACGGCCGCGGCGGCCACGACCTTGCGCTCTTCGAAACCGGGCTGGTCTTCCACCCCGCCGACGAGCCCCGCGTCGCCGCCGCCCTGCCCGTCGACCGCAGGCCGACCGACCGGGAACTGGCGGACCTGGACGCGGCTCTGCCCGTACAGCCGCGGCACGCCGCGGTCGTCCTCGCCGGAGCCCGCGAGCAGGCCGGCTGGTGGGGCCGTGGCCGCCCGGCCGACTGGGCGGACGCCGTCGGGGCCGCCCGTCTGATCGCCCGCGAGACCGGGACCGAACTCACCGTCGACCAGGCACAGTACGGCCCCTGGCACCCCGGCCGCTGCGCCGAGCTGTCCGTCGCCGTCGACGGGGTGAAGACCTCCGTCGGCTACGCGGGAGAGCTGCACCCCCGTGTCGTCAAGGCGCTCGGACTGCCCGCCCGGACCTGCGCCATGGAACTGAACCTGGACCTGGTGGAGCGGGCCGCCGAACCGGCTCTGGTCGCACCGCGCATCTCCACCTTCCCGGTGGCCACCCAGGACGTGGCGCTCGTCGTCGACCAGAGGATCCCGGCCGCCGCCGTGGAGAATCTGCTCGCCGTCGGCGCGGGTGAACTGCTGGAATCCATCCGGCTGTTCGACGTCTTCACCGGCGAGCAGATCGGCGAGGGCAAGAAGTCGCTGGCGTACGCCCTCCGGTTCCGTGCCGCCGACCGCACGCTGACGGTGGAGGAGGCCACGGCCGCGCGTGACGCGGCGGTGGCGCTCGCCGCCGAGCGCCTGGGCGCGGTTCTGCGCGGAGCCTGACCCCGTCGGCCGCCGGGCCCCGCGTCACCCGCGTAAGGAAGGCGCTGCCACCGCACTGAGCGGTGGCAGCGCCTTCGGGTTTCTCGGTGACCGACGACAGCGGGCGGGTCAGGAGTACGGGTAGAACCCCGATCCCGACTTACGGCCGAGGCGCCCCGCGTCCACCATCCGCTGAAGCAGCGGGGGAGCGGCGTACAGCGGCTCCTTGAACTCCGCGTACATCGAGTCCGCGACCGAGGCCACCGTGTCCAGGCCGATCAGATCGGAGAGCTTGAGCGGGCCCATCGGGTGCGCGCAGCCCAGTTCCATGCCGTTGTCGATGTCCTCGCGGCTGGCGATGCCCGACTCGAACATCCGGATCGCGGAGAGCAGATACGGGATGAGCAGCGCGTTCACCACGAAACCCGAGCGGTCCTGCGCACGGATGGCGTGCTTGCCCAGCAGGTCCCGGACCATGGCCTCGGAGCGCTTGATCGTCTCCTCGGAGGTGGTCAGCGCCGGGATCAGCTCGACCAGCTTCTGGACCGGGGCCGGATTGAAGAAGTGGATGCCGACCACCTGATCGGGCCGCGAGGTCGCGACGGCCAGCTTCACCAGCGGGATGGAGGACGTGTTGGAGGCGAGAATCGCGTCCTGCCGTGTCACCACCTGATCGAGCACCTGGAAGATCTCCGTCTTGACCTGCTCGTTCTCCACCACTGCCTCGATCACGAGATCGCGGTCGGCGAACTCTCCGAGATCCGTGGTGAAGCTCAGGCGCTCCAGCGTGGCGTCACGCTCCTCCTCGGTGATCTTGCCGCGTTCGGCGGCTTTCGAGAGGGAGTTGTAGAGACGGGTGCGGCCGATCTCCAGGGCCTCGCCCGTGGTTTCGGCGACCCTCACATCCAGGCCGCTGCGGGCGCACACCTCCGCGATGCCCGCGCCCATCTGGCCGCAGCCCACCACTCCGACGCGTGCAATGTCGGCCTTTGAGTCCGTCACCTCGTGCCTTTCGCAGATTTCGGTGCGGGAATCCGCATATGGTTCCGGGTTCTCCCATATGGTCCGGTGCCCGCGTCGACCCCATGACGTTACTCCGGGCGTGGGAAAGGACGACGCCAGGGGCCTGTTCGCCGGATCGGGACGGGGCGGGGAGCGGGGTCCGGCGCGGACGCTCTCGGGGTGTTCTCGAGCCCCGGGCCGAGGGCTCCGGTGGCGTTCCGCGGCACGCGAGCCCGGCGGGATCCGACGTACAGGCCCTGTCGGCAGGCATGCTGTGCCGTGGACCGACGGGCATCGAGGCCGTGTCGGAGGACGTGTCGGCTGAGTATCGGAGGGGCGCATGGATCGTGACGGTCGAAGGGGAAGCCTCGGCAGGAGGACGCTGGTGACGGCCGCGGCGGGAGCGGTCGCCGCCATGGTGACCGCGGGGGACGCGAGCGCCGCGTCCGCGAACGGCCGGTCGGCCCCGCGGCGCGAGTTCCGGGGCATGTGGCTGGCGACGGTCGCCAACCTCGACTGGCCCTCCCGGACCGGGCTGTCGGCCGCCCGGCAGCGCACCGAACTCCTCGAACGTCTCGACCTCGCCGTCGCCCGCGGGCTGAACACCGTCGTGTTCCAGGTCAGACCGTCCGCCGACGCGCTGTGGCCGTCCCCGCACGAGCCCTGGTCCCGGTCTCTCACCGGGGTTCAGGGCAAGGACCCCGGCTGGGACCCGCTCGGCACGGCCGTGACGGAGGCCCACCGCAGGGGCCTCGAACTGCACGCCTGGTTCAACCCGTACCGCGTCGCGTCCCACACCGATCCGGCCCGGCTGCACCCCGAACACCCGGCCCGTGTGCACCCGGACTGGGTTCTTCCGTACGACGGGAAGCTGTTCTACAACCCCGGCGTCCCCGCGGTCCGGGCCTTCGTCCAGGAGGCGATGCTCGACGCCGTACGCCGCTACGACATCGACGCGGTCCACTTCGACGACTACTTCTACCCCTATCCGGCGGCCGGGCAGGTCTTCGCCGACGACAAGGAGTACGCCCGCCACGGCTCGGCCTTCCCCGACAGGGCGTCCTGGCGGCGCGACAACATCGACCGGCTGATCCGCGAGATGTCGGGGCGCATCAAGGAGACGCGCAAGGGCGTCCGCTTCGGGATCAGCCCCTTCGCGGTCTGGCGCAATGCCGCGACCGACCCCCTCGGCTCCGACACCCGGGCCGGTGTGGAGACATACGACGATCTGCACGCCGACACCCGTACCTGGGTCAGGAAGGGCTGGATCGACTACATCGTTCCGCAGATCTACTGGAACATCGGCTTCCCCGCCGCCGACTACGCCAAGCTGCTGCCCTGGTGGAACGGACTCGTACGCGGTACGGGCGTCGACCTGTACATCGGCGAGGCCCTCTACAAGGCGGGCGACCCCGCACAGGGCAAGCCCTGGCAGGACCGCGCCGAACTCTCACGCCATCTGACGCTGGCGCGGAAGTACGGCGAGGTGCGCGGGCACTGCTTCTTCTCCGCCAAGGAGGTGGACAGGGACCGCATCGGGGCGATGGCGCAGGTCGTGGCCGACCACTACCAGGTCCGGGCGCAGCCCTGCGGGTGAGGCGCGGCGCGCCGGAGGCTCCCGTCCGGCGCGCCTGTCCGTGACCCGCGCGAGGGGGCCGTGTGCGGGGACGGCGTCCTCACCGCGCTGAGCGCGAGTGACGGCGCACTCCCCTCGGACACGGCCCCCTCGTGGTCCTTCGCGGGACGTTCGGGGCGGTCATGTGGTCGTAGGAAGTGATGGTCAGGCGTGTTCGTGCGGCCTGACGACGGTGTCGGGGCCCGGAGACATCAGTGCCTCGTGCCCGTCGTCGAAGCGGACGCGGTAAGGCGGGCTGCCTTTCTCGCCCAGTACCTCGACGACCTCGGCGATCCGGTCGTGCTGGCCCACGATCCTGCCGTGCACCAGCAGTTTGTCGCCCACGTTCGCATGCATCGGGAGTGACCTCCTCGAAGGCGGTGGTGGTCCGTGCTTCCGAGTCTACGACCCCGCGTCCGACCCGGCCCGCCACCGGGGCCGGGGACACCGCGGACAGGCGGCCCCCGTCCGGGGCGAGCGCGCTCAGGTGCGGGCCCGCTGGGTGACCGCGATGCAGACCAGGACCGCCCCCGCGGCGAGCGGAGCCGCGGGGGAGAGGCGTTCCCCGAGCAGGGACACCGACCAGACCAGGGTGAGCAGCGGCTGCGCGAGCTGGAGCTGGCTGGCCCGGGCGATGCCGATCGCGGCCATGCCCCGGTACCAGACGTACAGGCCGAAGAAGGTCGACACCGCGGCGACCCAGAACAGTCCGGTCACACCCTGACCCGTCAGCCGTACCGGCTCGTACGTCAGCGCGATCGCGGAGCCGGCCACGGCGAGCGGCAGACAGAGGACCAGCGCCCAGCTCACCACCTGCCAGCCCGGCATGAACCGGGCCAGCCGTCCGCCCTCGGTGTATCCGGCGGCGCAGACCAGCAGCGCGCCGAAGAGATACAGATCGGCGCTCTGGAGCGACCCGCCGCTCTGCGACACGGTGAAGCCGATTACCACGGCCGCCCCGGTGAGCGCCGCCAGCCAGAACGTACGCGAAGGGCGGCGGCCGGTGCGCACGACCGCGAGGACCGCGGTCGTCAGCGGCAGGAGCCCCACCACCACGGCCGCGTGGGAGGTGGTGGAGGTCTGGAGCGCGAGGGTCGTCAGCAGGGGGAACCCCACGACCACGCCACCGGCGACGACCGCGAGGGCTCCCCAGTGACGGCGCTCGGGCAGCGGCACCCTCAGCGCCAGCAGAAAACCGGCCCCGATCAGCGCCGCGAGCACACTCCGCAGGGCCACCAGGGACCAGGGGCCGAAGGACTCAAGGCCCCAGACCGTGGAGGGGAAGGTCAGCGAGAAGGCGGTCACGCCCAGTACGGCGAGCAGCGTTCCGTTGCCGGAGGGAGTGAAACCGCCGCCGAGGGAGGACGGCGGGCTGTCGCCGGAGGAGGAAAGGGGGCCGGCGGCGACCGCTATCCTCGCGGAGCCGGTAGCGCTATCCTGTGCTGTCATGCATGAGCGTAGCAGCGTGGACGAACTGGCGAACACCCTGCGACAGGAGATGAATCGCTACTCGCCAGGCGGAAAGCTGCCGTCGAGTCGGGTCCTTGTCGAGCGCTACCGGGTCTCCCCGGTGACGGTCTCCCGCGCGCTCGCCCAGCTCACCGCCGAGGGGCTGGTCGTCACCCGCCCCGGCGCCGGCGCGTTCCGGGCCCTCGCCCGGCCCGAGCTTCCTCCCGCCGGGGACACTTCCTGGCAGGAGGTCACCCTCAGCGCCTGGGTCGCGGGCGAGATCGTGCCGCGTACCGTCGACGCCTCCGGGGTCCTCGCCACCCTCGCGGCTCCGCCGCCCGGCGTCGTCGAGTTCAACGGCGGCTACCTCCACCCCTCCCTGCAACCGGAGCGCGCGATGGCCGCCGCCCTGGCTCGGGCGGGCCGCCGACCCGGCGTATGGGGACGGCCGCCGATCGAAGGACTGCCCGAACTGCGGGAGTGGTTCGCCCGCGGGCTCGGGGAGACCGTCACCGCCGCCGATGTGCTGATCACCGCCGGTGGCCAGTCGGCCCTGACCACGGCCCTGCGCGCACTCGCCCCGCCCGGCGCGCCCGTCCTGGTGGAATCGCCCACGTACCCCGGCATGCTCGCCATCGCCCGCGCGGCGGGACTGCGGCCGGTGCCCGTCCCCGTGGACGCCCACGGAGTCCGTACCGAACTGCTGGCCGCCGCCTTCGACGCCACCGGCGCCCGTGTCTTCGTCTGTCAGCCGCTCTTCCAGAACCCCACCGGCGCGATCCTCTCGGAGGGACGCCGCCCCGAGGTCCTGCGGATCGCCCGCGCCGCCGGAGCCTTCGTCGTCGAGGACGACTTCGCGCGACGGCTCGTCCACGAGGACGCCGGGCCCCTGCCGCGCACGCTGGCCGCGGACGACCGGGACGGTGTCGTCGTCCATGTCAGCTCCCTCACCAAGGTGGCCTCGCCCAGCCTGCGCGTCGGCATGCTCGCGGCCCGCGGGCCCGTACTGGACCGACTGCGCGCCATCCATGTCGTCGACAGCCTCTTCGTGGCCCGCCCGCTCCAGGAAGCCACGCTGGAACTGGTCGGCTCGCCCGCGTGGCAGCGTCATCTGCGCACGCTGGCCGCGGAGCTGAAGGTCCGCCGGGACACGATGACCGGCGCGCTGCTGGACCGGCTGCCGGAGCTGTCACTGCCGTACATCCCGTCCGGCGGCCACCATCTCTGGCTGCGTCTGCCCGACGGGGCCGACGAGGCCGCGCTGCTCTCCGCCGCCCTGCGCGCGGGTGTCGCGCTCGCTCCCGGACGGCCGTACTTCTCCGCCGAACCCCCGGCCGGACATCTGCGGCTCGGCTTCGCCGGGGTGGCGGGCGTCGCGGAGATCGCCGAGGGCGTCCGGCGGCTCCGCGCCGCCTGCGACGAGGTTCTCGGCTGACGCGGGCGGCGCGCGTCTCGTATGTCCGGGCGTCTTGTCTGTCCGGGCGTCCCGCATGTCCGGGCGTATCGTCCGACGTGGCGTCCCGTGCGTCCTGGCGTCGTGCGGGCGTCCCGGGCTCCGGCCGCCGGGGGCGAGAGTCGGTGTTCACCCGTACCGGACTGGGCGGATCTGTCCCCTTGACCGGCGACGGCCTTCCCGCACACCATCGCGCCATGAGTGTTCGGATCACGATGGTGGCCGCGGCTCGCAGCTCCTCACTGCTCACCGAGCGCTTCGACGACGACCGGTCGCTCGACCAGACCGGCTGGTACGAGGTGCGGCTCGCCGCGCACGCCCTCGTACCGCTCAACGCCGCCGAACTGCGGTACTGCTCACCGACCGCGCGCAGCCGCGCCACCGCCCAGGCGCTGGGTTTCGCGCCGATGGCGCAGCCCGCGCTGCGCGACTGCGACATGGGCCGCTGGCGCGGTTTCACCCTCGCGGAGATCACCGCCCTCGAACCGGCCGCGGTCGACGTCTGGCTCGCCGATCCGCGTTCCGCGCCGCACGGCGGCGAGTCCCTGCTCGCGTTCATCGGGCGCATAGGGGGCTGGCTGGACACTCGGCCCGCGGAGGACGGCGGCTCCATCGTCGCCGTCGCCGAACCGGCGGTCGTACGGGCCGCCTTGGTGTACGCGTTGAAAGCGCCGCCGTCCTCGTACTGGAACGTGGACGTCCGTCCCCTGTCGACCGTCACCCTCTCCGGCCGGGCCGGCTACTGGAACCTCTGCCTCCAGACGGCGGCGTAGCGACCGCTCCCCACGGGGTAGGTCAGGCCCGCCTCCCGTCGGTGTCCGACCGCCTTTGCGAACGCGTCCGGACGGACCGCCTGCCCGGCGACCCCGACCTCTACGGAACGGCCGACCAGGGCGGCGCACTCGCGGCCCCGCTCCGGAACGCCTTCCCGCCGGAACGCCTTTCTGCCGGAACGACGCGTCAGCACGCCGATTCCGCGGACTTCCTCGCCTGCCGGTGCGCCGCCACCCGCTCGCGGGTCGCGCACCGCCGCGAGCAGTAGCGGCGCACCGGCCCGCTGCCCTGGGTGAGAAAGACGTTCCGGCAGGCGGGGGACGCGCAGACGCCGCCGGGCGGGCGCTGCCGGTCCCAGACGAGGACTGTCAGCGCCAGACAGGAGGAGGCGAGCAGCCATTCGCCCCAGGGGCCTTCGTCATGACGGTCGAGATGAGGGTGCCAGGGCGAGGTTCCGTGGTGGGAGGTGAGTCGCAGGACCCCGGTGCTCCGCGGCAGCAGCCGGTTGAGGCGTTCGGCGGCTTCGTCGACGCTCTCCGCCTCGAACACCTCGCGGATCCGCTCGGCGGCCGTGCGCATCTCGTCCACGTCCCGCTCGGAGAGCTCCGGCCGCTCCGTCTCCCCATGCTCGAACAGTACGGCGGCGACGGTGTCCGTTCGTGGATCCTCACAGGTCAGGGCGGTGACCAGCGCCGCGGTACGGGCGGCCACGGCCTGCACCGAATGCCGGGCGGACCAAGGGACGTCGGGGGTGCCGTGTGCTGCTGCCATCCTCGGAATGTAACGCATCTGGCGAAGGTTTGAGTTACCTGCATAACGTGATCCGCATGGTGAAGCGCTACGCAAGGGGTGGGTTGTGGGGCTACGCGGCAGGAGCGGCGGCGGCCAGGACCGGCGACGAGATGTCCGGGCCGGCCCTGCTGCTCACCGGTCTCGCCGTCACGGGGTCGGCCGTCGTGGGATCGGCGCTCCTGGCGGGAATCATGATCGCGGCGGCGGTCGGCGGGCCGCTCTTCGGCGTGCTGCTCGACCGGTCCGCCCGGCCCGGCGCGCTGCTCGCGGGAGCCCTGGCCGGATACGCCGTGGCGCTGATCGCGATTCTCCTCGGCCTCGGCCGGATCCCGATCGGCGTCACGGTCCTGATCGCCGTGTTCGCGGGTCTGCTGGGCCCCGCCCTGGCCGGTGGCTGGACCTCCCAGCTGCCGAGGGTCGTCCCGCCTGCCGCGCTGCCCCGCGCGAACGCGCTGGACGCGATGACGTTCAACGCCGCCGGGCTGCTGGGCCCGGCGCTGGCCGGGGCGGTCGCCCATCTCGCGGGCGCGGGCGCCGGAGTGGTCGTGGCCGCCGTGCTCGTCGCGCTCGCCCTGCCCGTGGCCCTGACGCTGCCCGGTGCGGCGGGCCGTGTGCCGGTACCGTCCACCACCTCCACCTCCACCTCGGCCGTCCCGACCAACTCCTCTGCCTCCTCCACCTCTTCAGACTCTTCCGGCTTCACGGCGTCCTCCGTTTCCGCCGACCTCGCCGCCGGATTCCGCGCGGTCGCTCGCGTACGGCCCCTGGCCCGCGCGACGGCGGTCTCCGTGATCTCCTGCGCCGGACAGGGCATGCTCATCGCCTGCGCCCCCCTGCTGGGCGAACGGGTCCTCGGCGGTGCCGGCCAGGGCACGGTCCTGCTCTCCGGCGTCGCCCTCTCCGCACTCGTGGCCAACGCGCTGCTCGCCCGCGCGCCCGCGCCCGGGGCCGGACCGCTGAGCCCGGACGCCATCCTCGGCTGGAGCACCGTCCTCCTCGCGTCGGCGCTCGCGCTCGCGGCGACGGCCCGCCCCGTACCGCTCGCCATCGCCGTCGTTCTCATCGGGATCGGCGAAGGCCCCCAGCTCACCGCCCTGTTCGCGATACGCCACCGGGAGGCCCCCGAGCGGCTGCGCGGCCAGGTCTTCACCACGGGCGCGAGCCTCAAACTCTCCGGCTTCGCGATCGGCGCGGCCCTGGCGGGCCCGCTCGCCGTCCGGTCCCTGCCGGGCGCCCTGCTGACCGCCGCGTTCGTCCAGCTTCTGGCGGCGCTCTGCCACGTCCTGTGGCCACCCACGCTGTCGGCGGTCACCGGCAGAATGTGGCAGGCGGCCGCGCTACGGACGGCCCGTCGCCAAGGGAGGCACCCCATGCACGAGCCCGAGACTCCGCGGCCCGCCACCGCCACCGGACGGGAGAGTGGCGACTACCCGGCCCTCGACCGGATCACCGACGAACGGTATGTGACCGTGCGCGCCGGGGACCAGGACCTGGTGGTGACCTTCGACTCCATCGATCCGGACCGAAGACTCGATCCGGAGACCATCAGGGGGCTCCTGCCCCATGTCCGGTCCCTGCTCGCGGACTTCGCCGCCGTCCGCGAGCGCGCCACGGAGTACCTGTGGAGCTGGGGCGCCCAGGGTGACGAGACCGATGAGGAGAAGACCGAGTTCCTCCGGGACATGATCCCTTCGACGCTCGTGGTCTCCGGTCCGACCACGAGCGAGCTGCACTACGAGAACGTCGACGAGAAATACATGATGGACGGCTACTGGCCGGCGGTTCACTTCGACCGGGACATGACAGCCATCAAGGTCACCGTCGAGGCGTGAGGCGGCGCGCGCCGACCCGACGGCCCACGCGACCACTCGTCGCGTCATCCCCGAGTCGCACGGGGTCGCCTCACCCCGTACGACAGCTCCCGGACTCCAGGCTCCGGCCGGACGGGTCGGTCGTCCCGGCAGGCGCCCTCGCGCACAGAACCGTCGGCCGCGACCGGCGACTACGTCATGGGGCCGACGTCGCCTTCGAGGACGGTCCGGGTGATCGGAGGGCGGTCCCAGAGGGCGAGGAGTTCGTTGGCGATGGCGACGACGGGGAGCGGGTCCGTGTCGCCGTGGACCTCGATGGCGGCAGCCGACAGGCTGCGCGGGACGGCTCCGGCGTCGAGGAGGACGCGCCACTCCTCCGGGCCGAGCTCCAGGAACTCCAGTCCGCCGAGCTCGGCGATCTCCAGGGGGTCGGCGAGCGTGCCGGGGTAGGCGGTGAGGGTCCGGAGACGGGGGAGCCCGGTGACGGGGGCGAGACTGAGCGGCTCACCCTCCCACACGCCGATGCTCAGCACTTCCAGCTCCGCGTGGGCGGCGGCCTCGATACTCGTCAGGCTGCGGATGTTCACCCTGGCCACGGCCGGCGGCCGGTCCTCGTGACGGACGCCGTGTCCTCGTCCGTGCCCGTTCAGCACCAGGTCGGTGAGGGAGTCGGCGACCAGGCCGGCGCCGATGTTCTCCTCATGGCTGAGGATGATGATCTGACCGGCGTGTCCCCGAGGCCCCGGCGTCCGTGCGCCCGCTCCCGGCCCCCGGAGCGAGAGAGCCGACCCGGAGCCCGTGATCCGTACGCCCGACGCGTTCTCGCGGTGCGATGCCGCGTGATCCGGATCCGATTCAGGCCGGGGTGAGGAGTTCCCGCAGAGCCTTCGCGGTCCGGGTCGTACGTCAGTACGGGCCGACCCGCGTCACGATTCTCCGCGGCTCACGGTCCTCCGCCACACACCGGAGGGCTTCCCGCACCGCGAGGGCGCCCAGCCGCACGAACACCCTCTCGCAGGAATCGACCCAGTGCCATGACAGGGCCCGCACGACGACCCGTGCGCCCACCGCCTCGCCCCGGCGTGCTTCTGGGCCCGTGGTCCCTTCGCCGGCCAGCTCCCGCAACACGCCCCGGACGAGCGCCTCCTCGTACGCGGCGTCCGGTTCCGGCAGTGCCGTACACGCGAACTCGCACGACGAGACCGCCCCCTCGGGGACCGGTTCGAAGTCCAGTTCCGCCCTGCCGTAAGTCGGCGCGCAGCCGCCGAGCGTCTGGCGGGAGTACACCTGTACGCCCCGCACCGGGCGAGTGAGTCCGGCGGTCGGCGAGTCGGCCATGACGTGCAGGGTACGAGCACCGAAGTCCCACCGCCCTCCCGAGCGCCGCCCCACCTGCGGACCGGACCGTCCCGCCGCGCCCGCGGACCGGCCCGCCGCGGCACATGGCGACCGAACGCTCCGGCCGCCCGGCCGAGCGGGACGGCTCACCCCACATGCGGCCGCTCACCCTTCCGGCTTCCGGCGCGACGAAATCCGCTGGGCGGCTCACGACGCGATCTCTAGGCTGATCACATGACTCCTGCAAGGACCTCGTACGTCTGCCTCTCGTGCCGTGTCCCGTACAAGCAGTCCTACGACCGCACGAGGCAGCGGATCTGTCCGCGCTGTGCGGAACCGATGCTCCACGCCGGGTCGGCCTTCGCCGCACCCCGGCGTCGTGACATCGCGGCCTGGCGGACCCTCACCACGCTGCTGAACGCCGGTGTCGGCTTCCACAAGAGCTGCTGCGGCGGGCCGGGGTACCGACCGCGGACCTTGCGAGAGGTGCGTGAACGGCTGGCCTACGCCCGGCGCAGCGGCGAACCGGTCGCCAAGTCGCTCGTCCGGTGGAACATGCCCTGACGGAGTACGGGGCCCGAACGCGCGGCCTCGCCGGCTCGACCCGCACCGACGAGACCGCTTCCCCCTGCCCAGTGAGGCTTCCTTCTACCAGTGAGGAACCACGGAACCGCGCCATGACCACCCCGCAGACCATCCCCCTGGAGCCCACCCCGATCCATGTGCCCGACGAGGTCCTCGATGACCTGCGCGCCCGTCTCACATCGACCCGTCCGCCGCTGGACGAGGGGAATGAGGACGGGTCCTACGGCGTCCCGGACAGCCGTCTCCGTGAGCTGGTCGCCTACTGGCGGGACGGCTACGACTGGCGCGAGGCCGAGGCCGCCATCAACGCCTACGAGCACTACCGGGTGAGCGTCGCCGGTGTCCCGGTGCACTTCATGCGCAAACCCGGCCGCGGCCCCCGCCCGATCCCGTTGATCCTCACCCACGGCTGGCCGTGGACGTTCTGGCACTGGTCGAAGGTGATCGACCCGCTCGCCGACCCGGCCGCGTTCGGCGGTGACCCCGCCGACGCGTTCGACGTCATCGTGCCCTCCCTGCCCGGCTTCGGTTTCCCCGGCCCGCTCACCGGCTTTCCGGACGTCAACTTCTGGAAGGTCTCCGACCTCTGGCACACCCTGATGACCGAGACCCTGGGATACGAGAAGTACGCCGCCGGGGGCTGCGACATCGGCGGGATCGTCTCCAGCCAGCTCGGCCACAAGTACGCCGACGAGCTGTACGGCATCCACATCGGCTCCGGCCTGCCGCTCGACTTCTTCACCGGCCCCCGCGCCTGGGACTTCGCCCGGAACCGGCCCCTCACCGACGACCAGCACGCCGACGTCCGCGCCCGTATCGTCGAGCAGGACCACCGCTGGGCGTCCCACCTCGCCGTGCACATGCTCGACGGCGCCACCCTGGCCCACGGGCTGAGCGACTCACCCGCCGGACTGCTCGCCTGGCTGCTGGAGCGCTGGGACGCCTGGAGCGACAACGGCGGCGACGTCGAGTCCGTCTTCACCAAGGACGACCTGCTCACCCACGCCACGATCTACTGGGCGAACAACTCCATCGCCACGTCGATGCGTTACTACGCCAACGCCAACCGCTACCCCTGGGTCCCCGCCCACGACCGCACTCCGGTCGTGCAGGCCCCGGTCGGCCTCACCTTCGTCACGTACGAGAACCCGCCCGGCATCCACACCGCCGAGGAGCGCGTCCGGGCGTTCAAGACCGGCCCGCAGGCCGACTGGTTCAACCACGTCAACGTCAACGCCCACGACCACGGCGGCCACTTCATCCCCTGGGAGAACCCCGACGCCTGGGTGAGCGACCTGCGCCGCACCTTTCACGGCCGCAGGCCCTGAACGGCCGGTTCCATCGCGATCCGGGCGGTCGTGCCTTTGCCGGACACCGCTCATCGAGGAGGGCGGGGACCTGTCCTCGATGAGCGGCACCCGGCCGGCGCTGCCTACTGCCTACCGTCCGCTGCCGGCCTGACGGTCCGGCCGTAGTTCAGGTGCCGGTCGTAGAACCGGGCCCCGTCCTCCACCTCGAACCACGGGGTGCCGGTGTGTCCGCCCAGATTGGCGTGCAGCGTCTTCTCCTCGGTGCCGAAGGCGTCGAACAGGTCCAGGGCCCGCTGCCGGGGGTTCCCGTCGTCGTCCCACTGCAGCAGCAACAGCAGCGGGACGGTGACCCGCCGGGCCTCCTCGCGCTGGGCGCGGGGCACGTAACCCCCGGCGAAGAAACCGGCGGCCTCGATGCGCGGCTCGGCCACCGCGAGGCGGATGCCGAGGGCGGCCCACCCCGAGTACCCGACCGGGCCGCCGATCTCGGGCAGCGCGAGGAGGGCGTCCAGGGTGGTCCGCCAGTCCGGGACCGCCCCTTCGACCAGCGGGCCGACGATGGACTCGAAGATCTCGTCGACCGGCTCTCCGGCCCGTAGTGCCCGTCGGAGGTCGGCGCGAGCCTGCTCGTCGGCGGCGGAACGGGGCCGGTCGCCGCACCCGGCGGCGTCGATGGCGGCCACCGCGTAGCCGTACGCCGCGGTCTGCCGGGCCCGGGCCACCAGCCGGGGCTGTGCCTTGGGCAGGCCGTTGTTGTGGGCCATGAGGATCAGCGGGGACGGTTCGGCGGATTCAGGCGTCCACAGGGTGCCGGGGATCTCGCCGAGGGTGAATTCGCGTTCGAGGACGCCGTCATCGAGGCGTTGTTCCGAAGTGAAGTGCATGGTCGTGCCTTTCGGGAGTGCTCCTGAGCGGCGCTCCCGGACGACCTGTCTCACGTCCGACCGTGACCCCGGAGGGGAGCACCCATGTCGATACTGCGTTCACGGGTACCACCTCCTCGTTCTCTCGCACGGCCTCCGGAAACGTAGCAGCGGTCGCCGTGGTCCGCCACGGGTTTCGCGGAGGCTCTGTGGCCGGGCGCCACGGAGCCACTCGTCTCAAGGCAGGCTCCGGGCCCCGCCGCGGGGCCGGTCCGTCCCCCAGGTCAGCCGCGCGCCGCGGTGATGGACAGCGCGACGACCAACAGGGCCTCGGGCGCTCCGCAAGGTGCTGTGGATCCACCGAACGGTGGAGGCGCGAATCAACCCGAGCCCAGACCCTACGGTCGATGTGGCGGGGTGCGGCGCGTCCGTAACTTCGCGGTATGACCGCATTGGAAGTGCGAAATCTACACAAGCGCTACGGGCGGCACGTTGCCGTCGACGACGTCTCTTTCACCGTTGAAGAGGGAGAGATCTTCGGCATCATCGGGCCCAACGGCGCCGGCAAGACGACAACCGTCGAGAGCATCGCCGGCCTGCGAACGCCCGACTCGGGCTCGATCTCTGTGCTGGGACTCGACCCGGTCAAGGACCGGGCGGAGGTGCGTGAGCGACTCGGCGTGCAACTGCAGGAGAGCAGCTTCCCAGACGCGATCAAGGTCGCCGAAGCCCTCGAACTCTACGGCTCCTTCTACCGGAACCCCGCCGACTGGCGCGACCTCATGGAACTCCTTGGGCTCGCCGAGAAGCGCGACACGCGGTACAAGGCTCTCTCAGGCGGGCAGAAGCAGCGGCTTTCGATCGCGCTCGCTCTGGTCGGCAATCCGAAGGTCGCGATTCTCGACGAGCTCACGACGGGACTGGACCCGCAGGCGAGGCGCGACACCTGGAGCCTCATCGAGCGGGTTCGTGACGCGGGCGTCACGATCCTCCTTGTCACGCACTTCATGGATGAAGCGGAGCGCCTCAGCGACCGGATCGCCGTCATCGATGGCGGCCGGGTCGCCGCGGTGGATACGCCCGCAGGGCTGATCGCGCAGTCGAGCGCGGTGCAGCAGGTCCGGTTCCGCGTGAGTCAACCGCTGGACAAGAGTGTCCTGACCGAGCTTCCCGACGTGACCGATGTAGAGATCACCGAGGGCCGCTGGCTGGTCACCGGCAGGGGGCGGCTTCTGAGCAGCGTCGCGGGGGCTCTCGCCAGGGCGCGGGTCGTGGTGGAGGACCTCCGCGTCGACCAGCGCAACCTCGACGACGCGTTCGCGGCCTTTACGGGGCGCGCCCCGGAGTCCCCAGAACCCCTCCGAGAGGAGAGGGCTGACTGATGCGTGCTCTCCTGAAGATGGTCAAGGTCGAGACGAAACTCTTCCTTCGAGACTCTGCCACCGTCGTCTTCGGTGTGCTGTTCCCGGCGGGACTCCTGCTCGGGCTGGGTGCCATTCCGGCGCTCAGAGAGCCGTCGCAGGAAACCGGCGAACTCCGGTCCATCGACATCTGGGCGCCGACCGCGCTGGTGTTCGGGATGGTGATGATCGCCGTGCAGCACGTCCCGGCGGTGATCGCGACGTATCGTGAGCGCGGCATCCTGCGCAGGCTGTCGACCACTCCCGCGCATCCGCGGAGTGTCCTGCTCGCGCAGATGATTGTCGCGTTCGCCTCCGTGGTCGTCTCCGCGGCACTCATGATCTTCCTCGCGTGGGCGGTGCTGGATATCGCGCCGCCCGAGCGGCCCCTGGAGTTCGTCGTCGCCTGCATCGTCGGCTACGCGGCACTGCTCGGGCTCGGCATGATCTCCGCGGCCGTGGCCCGCACGAGCAGTGCCGCGAACCAGATCGGTACTCTCCTGTTCGTTGCGCTGATGTTCTTCGGCGGAGCCTTCCTGCCTCGTGTCCTCATGCCCGACGTGCTGCGCGAGGTCGGTGAATTCATACCGCCGGGGCTGCAGGCTCTCACCGTGGCGTGGTCCGCCGAAGCCGGCGAGGTCACCGCCACCGCCGGCGGGCAGCCCTTCTGGCTGCAGATTGCCGTCATGGCGGGTATCGCAGGGGCCGCGAGCGCGATCGCAGCCAAGCTCTTCCGCTGGGAGTAGATGTCGATGACGAGGGATTCCGGGGCCGGTGAGCGCCCGAGCTTCGGGACGCGCGAATCCGCCATCGCGGAAGAGGCGGAGATCGCGAATCGCTCCCGGTTGGCCTGGAAAGAGGAGCAGCTACGGGTCTGGGACCTTCTGCAGTTGATCACACCGTGGCTGCTGCTGACGATCTCGACGGCGATCTATTTCTCGTGGGTGCTTCCGGCTTCCGGTGAACGCTTCCGGCCCGAGGGCGCGTCCGTCCTCGGGCTGGTCGCGGTCTCGGTGCTGTGGGTGCTGTTCGGTCACACGCTGCCCATCAAGAGGAGGACGCTCGGGCCCGTGTCGGCGGGCATCTTCTTCGTCGGGCTGCTGGCGCTGTGCGTCACCCTCATGACGTACTCCGACATCTTCCTCGTCTTCACCATCGCGGGCTTCTTCCACGCGTACTTGCTCAGGCCGTGGCCGTTGGGGGTGCTCGGAGTCCTGGCCACCTCCGTGGCCCTCAACGGCTCGGCGATGCGCGTGTGGGCCGACCCGACCCCGGACATGCTCGCGGAGTTCACTCTGATCGTCGCCGTGCAGACCGCGGCGATCGGGGTGGGCATCCTGCTGACGGCGCGCAGCGAACCAGAGGAACGCAAGCGGGAGAAACTCGTCGAGCGACTCGAGGCGGCACTGCACGAGAACGCCGGGCTCCATGCGCAACTGGTCGCCCAGGCCCGTGAATCCGGGGCGCAGGATGAGCGGCAGCGATTGGCCGGCGAAATCCACGACACCCTGGCCCAGGGTCTCGCCGGCATCATCACACAGCTCCAGGCAGCGGAGCGTGCCGCGAATGCGCGGGGCGAGACGGAAGAGCACGTCGCGCGTGCACTTCGGCTCGCGCGCGGCAGTCTGACCGAGGCCAGACGGTCCGTACAGGCGCTCGCTCCCCAGGAACTCGGGCGAGCGCACCTCCCCGACGCGCTGCGCACGTTGACCGAGCGATGGTCAAAGGACCAGGGGATCAGCGCGCGGGTGGAGGTCACCGGCACCCGAGAGCCACTGAGCCCGGCGATCGAGGTGTCGCTCTTCCGGGTCGCGCAGGAGTCGCTGACCAACGTGGCGAAGCACGCGGCGGCCACGCGCGTCGGTGTCACGCTGTCGTACACGGGCACCGAGGTGCTGTTGGACGTGCGGGATGATGGACGCGGGTTCGCCGAAGGGGTCGGCACCGGCTTCGGCCTGACGAGCATGCGCCAGCGCATCAGAGGGGTCGGCGGTCACGTAGAGGTGCAGAGCGCACCGGGTGAAGGGACATCCGTCAGTGTGCGCGTTCCGGCGATCGCCCCCGGGGGCACGAGAGCGAAGGGGGAGACCGACCGATGATTCGACTGGTCATCGTCGACGACCATCCGATCGTGAGGGGCGGTCTTCGCGACACCTTTACGGACGCCGAGGACATCGTCGTGGTCGGTGAGGCCGGGGACGGCGTCGAGGGCATCGAACGTGCGGAGCCGCTGGCAGCGGATGTCGTGCTCATGGACCTTCGGATGCCCGGGATGGACGGCGTCGCCGCGACCGCGGCCCTGCGCGAGCGGGCCCCGAGTGCCCGAGTGCTGATCCTGACCACCTTCGACAGCGAGAGCGACGTGCTGTCGGCGATCGAGGCGGGCGCGATCGGATATCTCCTGAAGGACGCTCTGCCCGAAGAGCTGATGCGAGCCGTCCGTGCGGCCGCGCGTGGAGAGTCGGTGCTCGCTCCGTCGGTGACGCAGCACCTGATGGGGCAGGTTCGGCGGCCCGGCGCCAGCACACTGACCGATCGAGAGAAGGAGGTGCTGCAATTGGTCGCGAACGGCAGTTCGAATCGAGAGGCCGCTGCGGCGTTGTTCATCGGCGAAGCGAGCATCAAGACCCATCTGCAGCACATCTACGACAAACTCGGCGTTCGTGATCGAGCCTCGGCGGTGGCCGAGGGCTACCGCCGTCGCCTGCTCACGTGACGCCCCCGCTGCCGGCCGCCGCACGGCAGGACCGTCGCGAGCGTCATCGACGCTGAACGCTCGGCTCGCCGGGTGTCGCGCTCATTCGCCAAGTGGTCGCGCTCATTCGCCAAGTGAAGGGCTCGGCCACGCCGCAGTGGCCGATTCCGCCGGAGCGTTATTGCATAAAAGTTCGGTGGTGCGTATAGTCATGCCATCGACGAGGAGGGTTCGATGGCGGTACGGGCAGCAGTGGCGGGAGCGAGCGGTTACGCGGGCGGTGAGCTGCTGCGGCTGCTCCTCGCGCACCCCGGCGTGGAGATCGGCGCGCTCACGGGCAACAGCAACGCGGGTCGGCCCCTCGGCGGGCTTCAGCCGCATCTGCTTCCCCTGGCGGGCCGGGTGCTCCAGCCGACCACCGCCGAGGTGCTCGCCGGGCACGACGTCGTCTTCCTCGCGCTCCCGCACGGGCAGTCCGCCGCCGTCGCCGAACAGCTCGGCGACGCGGTGCTCGTCGTCGACATGGGCGCCGACTTCCGGCTGGAGGACGCCCGCGACTGGGAGAAGTTCTACGGATCCCCGCACGCCGGGACCTGGCCGTACGGGCTGCCCGAACTGCCCGGGGCCCGCGCGGCGCTGACGGGCGCCAAGCGCATCGCGGTGCCCGGCTGCTACCCCACCGCCGTGACGCTCGCCCTCCTCCCGGCGTACGCGGCGGGACTCGCCGAACCCGAAGCCGTGATCACCGCCGCCTCCGGCACCTCCGGCGCGGGCAAGTCCCTCAAGCCCCATCTGCTCGGATCCGAGGTCATGGGCTCCATGAGCCCGTACGGCGTCGGCGGCACCCACCGCCACACCCCCGAGATGAGCCAGAACCTGACCGCGGTGGCGGGGGAGCCGGTCACCGTCTCCTTCACCCCGACCCTCGCGCCCATGGCCCGCGGCATCCTCGCCACCTGCTCCGCCAAGGCGAAGCCGGGCACCACCGCCCAGGACGTACGGGCCGCGTACGAGAAGGCGCTCGCCGACGAGCCGTTCGTCCACCTCCTGCCGGAGGGACAGTGGCCCGCCACCGCGTCCGTCCTCGGATCGAACGCCGTCCAGATCCAGGTCGCGTACGACGAGACCGCGGGCCGCGTCATCGCCGTCAGCGCGATCGACAACCTCACCAAGGGCACCGCGGGCGGCGCGGTACAGAGCATGAACATCGCCCTCGGGCTCCCCGAGGACACCGGACTCTCCACGGTCGGAACCGCCCCGTGAGCGACGGGACACCCACGGCGCCGCTCCGGCAGTACCGCACCAGCCGCCGCACCGCGCGGCCCGGCGACCCTCGGGCGACCGGGCCACGGACGGCGAAGACCGCACCGGCGCACCGCGCGGGCGGAGAATCGAAGAAGAAGGAGATGCAGTGAGCGTCACCGCAGCGAGAGGATTCACGGCCGCGGGCATCGCCGCCGGGATCAAGGACAGCGGCAACCCCGACCTGGCCCTCGTGGTCAACAACGGGCCCCGCCGAGCCGCAGCGGGCGTGTTCACCTCCAACCGCGTCAAAGCCGCCCCCGTCCTCTGGTCCGAGCAGGTCCTCAAGGGCGGCGCGGTCACCGCCGTCGTCCTCAACTCCGGCGGCGCCAACGCCTGCACCGGCCCCCGGGGATTCCAGGACACCCACGCCACCGCCGAGAAGGCCGCCGAGGTCCTCGAAGGGCACAGCGCGGGCGAGATCGCCGTCGCCTCCACCGGGCTCATCGGCCTGCTGCTCCCCATGGACAGGCTGCTCCCCGGCATCGAGACCGCCGCCGCGCAGCTCACCGAGGACGGCGGCGAGCGGGCCGCCATCGCCATCAAGACCACCGACACCGTCCACAAGACCTCCGTCCACCGGGGCGAGGGCTGGACCGTCGGCGGCATGGCCAAGGGCGCGGGCATGCTCGCCCCCGGCCTCGCCACCATGCTCGTCGTCCTCACCACCGACGCCGACCTGGAGGCCGAGCCCCTCGACCGGGCGCTGCGCGCCGCCACCCGCGTCACCTTCGACCGGATCGACTCCGACGGCTGCATGTCGACCAACGACACCGTGCTCCTGCTCGCCTCCGGAGCGAGCGGGGTCACACCCGGCCACGAGGAGTTCGCCGCCGGGGTACGGGCCGTCTGCGACGACCTCGCCCGGCAGCTCATCGGCGACGCCGAGGGCGCGTCCAAGGACATCCGTATCGAGGTCATCGGCGCCGCGACCGAGGACGACGCCGTCGAGGTCGGCCGCTCCATCGCCCGTAACAACCTCCTCAAGTGCGCCATCCACGGCGAGGACCCCAACTGGGGCCGGGTGCTCTCCGCCATCGGCACCACCTCGGCCGTCTTCGAACCCGACCGGCTGAACGTCGCCATCAACGGCGTCTGGGTGTGCAAGAACGGCTCCGTCGGCGAGGACCGCGACCTGGTCGACATGCGCTTCCGCGAGGTCGGCATCACCGCCGATCTCGCCGCCGGCTCCGAATCCGCGGTCATCTGGGCCAACGACCTCACCGCCGACTACGTCCACGAGAACAGCGCGTACAGCTCATGAACGACGAGCAGAGCCGCACCCGGAAGCACACCGCGCTTCCCAAGGCCAGGATCCTCATCGAGGCTCTGCCCTGGCTGACCCGGCACAACGGCAGGATCGTCGTCGTCAAGTTCGGCGGCAACGCCATGATCGACGAGGATCTCAAGGCCGCCTTCGCCCAGGACGTCGTCTTCCTGCGGCAGGCCGGCCTCAAGCCGGTCGTCGTCCACGGCGGCGGCCCGCAGATCAGCGCCCAGCTCGACCGCCACGGTCTGGAGAGCGAGTTCAAGGCGGGCCTGCGGGTCACCACACCCGAGGCGATGGACGTCGTACGGATGGTCCTGGCCGGCCAGGTCCAGCGCGACCTGGTCGGGCTGCTCAACCAGCACGGCCCGCTCGCCGTCGGTCTCACCGGCGAGGACGGCCACACCATCACCGCCGTCAAGCACCAGCCCACCATCGACGGCGAACTCGTCGACATCGGCCGCGTCGGCGAGATCAGCGCCATAGACACCGGTGTCGTCGAGGCGCTCCTGGAGGACGGCCGCATCCCCGTCGTCTCCTCGATCGCACGGGCCGAGGACGACGGCCACGTCTACAACGTCAACGCCGACACGGCCGCGGCGGCGCTGGCCGCGGCGCTCGGCGCCAAGACCCTGATGGTCCTCACCGACGTCGAGGGGCTGTACGAGGACTGGCCCCACAGCGACGAAGTGATCAGCAGGCTCACCGCGACCCAGCTGGAGAAACTGCTGCCCGATCTCTCCAGCGGCATGGTGCCCAAGATGGAGGGCTGCCTGTACGCCGTCCGCAACGGTGTCGAGACGGCCCGCGTCATCGACGGACGCGTACCGCACTCCATCCTGCTGGAGATCTTCACCGATGACGGCGTCGGCACGATGGTCGTGCCCGACGGAGAGCCTGTGACGGAGGGGGAATGATGTCCGATCAGTCGACCAACCAGGAGTACGTCCAGCGCTGGCGGGACGTGATGACCGACAACTACGGCACCCCCGGACTCACCCTCGTCCGCGGCGAGGGCGCCACGGTCTGGGACGCGGACGGCACCGCGTACACCGACTTCGTCGGCGGCATCGCCGTGAACTCCCTCGGCCACGCCCACCCGGCCGTCGTGGAGGCCGTCTCACGGCAGATCGCCTCCCTCGGCCATGTCTCCAACCTCTACATCGCCCAGCCGCCCGTGGCGCTCGCCGAGCGGCTGATCCAGCTCGCGGGCCGCCCCGGCCGCGTCTTCTTCTGCAACTCCGGCGCGGAGGCCAACGAGGCCGCCTTCAAGATCGGTCGGCTGACGGGCCGCCGCCATATGGTCGCCACCCAGGGCGGATTCCACGGCCGGACGATGGGCTCCCTCGCCCTCACCGGCCAGCCGGGCAAGAGCGATCCGTTCCTCCCGCTGCCGGGCGACGTCACCCATGTCCCGTACGGGGACGCCGACGCGCTGCGCGCGGCCGTCACCGAGGAGACCGCTTTCGTCATCATCGAACCCATCCAGGGCGAGAACGGCGTCATCGTGCCGCCCAAGGGATATCTGACCGCCGCTCGGGAGATCACCCGCGCCAAGGGCGCCCTGCTCGTGCTGGACGAGGTCCAGACCGGCATCGGGCGTACAGGCCACTGGTTCGCGGCCCAGGCCGAGGGGGTCGACGCCGATGTCGTCACGCTCGCCAAGGCGCTCGGCGGCGGGCTGCCGCTCGGTGCGACGCTCGTCTTCGGCGAGGCCGCCGAACTGCTGAAGCCCGGTCAGCACGGCACCACCTTCGGCGGGAACCCGGTCTCCTGCGCCGCGGGACTGGCCGTACTGGACACCCTCTCCGCCGACGGAGCACTCGACGAGGTCAAGAGGCTCGGCGAGAAGATCCGCGAAGGAATCGAGTCCCTGAACCACCCGCTCGTCTCCCGGGTCCGTGGCGCCGGCCTGTTGCTGGGTATCGTGCTCAACGAACCCCTCGCACCCCAGTTCCAGCGGGCGGCGCAGAGCGCGGGGTTCCTGGTGAACGTCCCGGCCCCCGATGTCGTACGGCTGATGCCGCCGCTGATCATCGGCGAGGCCGCCGTGGACGCGTTCATCGCCGCACTGCCGGGCGTTCTCGGCGCGGCAGGCGGGCACGGCTCCACCGACGGGGAAGGACGATCCGGGGAATGAGACGACGATGACCGAGGCGCAGGAGACCGAGCACGGCGGGCCCGCCGTTCCGCAGACCCGGATGGCACGCCACCGCCGGATCGTGGACATCCTCAACCGGCAGCCGGTGCGCTCCCAGAGCCAGCTCGCCAAGCTGCTCGCCGACAACGGGCTGAACGTCACCCAGGCGACGCTCTCCCGCGACCTCGACGAGCTGGGCGCGGTGAAGATCCGCAACACCGGTGGTGAGCTGATCTACGCGGTGCCCAGCGAGGGCGGCTTCCGGACTCCGCAGGCTCCGCTGGGGGAGTCCGCCAAGGAGGAGCGGATGCGGAGGCTCTCCGGGGAACTGCTGATCTCCGCGGAGGCGTCCGCCAATCTCGTGGTGCTGCGTACGCCACCGGGCGCCGCCCAGTTCCTCGCCTCGGCCATCGATCAGGCGGAGCTGCACGACATCCTCGGCACGATCGCGGGCGACGACACCCTGCTGCTGATCAGCCGCGATCCGATGGGCGGCCAGGCGCTCGCGGACCATCTGCTGAGGCTCGCCCAGAACGACCGCTGAGCGGTCGCGGTGAATCCGGCCGCTGATCCGCGCGCGTGAGCGGTGCGTGCGAGCGGTGCGCCGTGCCGCGTCCGACGACGGCCTGTGGGAGTGCCCGCAGGCGGTCGGCGGTCGGTACGCGGCGAGGGGTGGGGCCGGGCACGGTCCCGGTGTCCCCCACCCCTCGGCGGGTGTCCCGGTGACAGCCCGGCCGACTCCGCCGGACCGTGTGCGTACGGCCGCGTGCGAACCGCGAACCGCCGCCTCGCGCGCGAGAGGCACCGCACCGGAACACGGCGGGCCGACGGGCGAGCCTCTCCGGCCACAGTGCCGACCGGTGTCGGCCGGTTCCGGCTCCTGCCTGCCGGAGCAGCGGCCGGACGGCCCCGCGGGTCAGTCCGTACGCGCCGGCAGTGGCAGCGGCAGCGCCGGGAGCCCGTCCAGGCTCACCCCCACGTGCTCCTTCTTCTCGCAGTACGCGGCGAACTCGGCGTCCGACTTGCGGCCGAAGTGCTCGGCGTGCTGGGTCCGCTCCTCGCGGTAGTCCATGAACGGCACGGCGAACCCGCAGGCGTCGCTGATACGGCGGGCGTGGACGAGGACGATCGCGCGGGCACCGGGACCGTCGGCGTCCTCGAAGAGACCGATAAGATCCGGCCAGCGCGGATCGTCCCGGAAGACCGCCTCCCCGCTGCCGTGCACCCGCAGCACCTTCGGCGGACCGGAGAAGGCGCACCACATCAGGGTGATGCGGCCGTTGCCCTCCTCGCGGAGATGGGCGATGGTCTCGGCTCCGCTGCCGCCGAAGTCGAGATAGGCGAGGGTCGTCGCGTCGATGACGACGAGGGTCCCGGCGCGGCCTTTGGGAGAGAGGTTCACATGCCCGTCACCGGCGAGCGGAGCGGTCGCCGTGAAGAACACCGGCTGCTGTTCGATGAACGCCCGGATCCGGCCTTCGATTCGTTCGTAGCGCTGTCCCATGCGCCCATTGTCTCGGACCGCGGTCCGGTGCGGCCGTGCCCGCCGAGAGCACTCGTTGACGAAACATACAGAGTGATGCATACTTATGCCATCACCGAATGCACCGTAAGGAGAATCCCGTGACCGAGCGCGTCGTACTCGCCTACTCGGGCGGTTTGGACACCTCCGTCGCCATCGGCTGGATCGCCGAGGAGACGGGCGCCGAGGTCATCGCCGTTGCCGTGGACGTCGGCCAGGGCGGCGAGGACCTGGACGTCATCCGCAAGCGCGCGCTCGCCTGCGGTGCCGTCGAGGCCGAGGTCGCGGACGCCAAGGACGAGTTCGCCGACGAGTACTGCCTCCCGGCGATCAAGGCCAACGCCCTCTACATGGACCGTTACCCGCTGGTCTCCGCCCTCTCCCGGCCCACCATCGTCAAGCACCTCGTGGCCGCCGCCCGCAAGCACGACGCCGGGATCGTCGCCCACGGCTGCACCGGCAAGGGCAACGACCAGGTCCGCTTCGAGGCGGGCATCTCCGCGCTCGGTCCCGACCTGAAGTGCATCGCGCCCGTGCGGGACTACGCGATGACCCGTGACAAGGCGATCGCCTTCTGCGAGGAGAAGCAGCTCCCGATCGCCACCACCAAGAAGTCGCCGTACTCCATCGACCAGAACGTCTTCGGGCGGGCCGTCGAGACCGGCTTCCTGGAGGACATCTGGAACGGGCCGATCGAGGACATCTACGAGTACACCTCCAACCCCGCCGAGCCGCGCGAGGCCGACGAGGTCGTCATCACCTTCAAGGAAGGCGTCCCGGTCGCCATCGACGGCCGGCCCGTCACCGTCCTCCAGGCCATCCAGCAGCTCAACGAGCGCGCGGGCGGCCAGGGCGTCGGCCGGATCGACATGGTCGAGGACCGGCTCGTCGGCATCAAGTCCCGTGAGGTGTACGAGGCCCCGGGCGCGATCGCGCTGATCACCGCCCACCAGGAGCTGGAGAACGTCACCGTCGAGCGCGAGCTGGCCCGCTACAAGCGGCAGGTCGAGCAGCGCTGGGGCGAGCTGGTCTACGACGGCCTGTGGTTCTCCCCGCTCAAGCGGGCCCTCGACGGCTTCATCAACGAGGCCAACCAGCACGTCAGCGGCGACATCCGGATGACCCTGCACGGCGGTCGCGCCGTCGTCACCGGCCGGAAGTCCGACGAGTCGCTGTACGACTTCAACCTCGCGACGTACGACTCGGGCGACACCTTCGACCAGTCGAAGGCCCAGGGCTTCATCGAGCTCTTCGGCCTGTCGGCGAAGATCGCGGCCAAGCGCGACCTCGCGGGCTGAGTCCACGGGACCCCGATCCGCTTCCCTGTGCACGACGTGTACGGCCATCGCCTCCCCACTCCCGCGCGGGAGTGGGGAGGCGTCGCACTTCCACCTCCTGAGGAGCTTCAGCTGTGAGCAGCAACAACGGTGACGTCCGGCTCTGGGGCGGCCGGTTCGCCGACGGTCCCGCCGAGGCCCTGGCGAAACTCTCCGCGTCGGTCCACTTCGACTGGCGCCTCGCGCCGTACGACATCGCCGGATCCCGCGCCCACGCACGGGTGCTGCACACGGCGGGCCTGCTCACCGAGGACGAACTGGCCCGGATGCTCAGCGGGCTCGACCGGCTCGAAGCGACGGTGGCCGACGGCTCCTTCACCGGCACCATCGCGGACGAGGACGTGCATACCGCGCTCGAACGGGGCCTGCTGGAGATCCTCGGCCCGGACCTCGGCGGCAAGCTCCGCGCCGGCCGCTCCCGCAACGACCAGGTGGCCACCCTCTTCCGGATGTATCTGCGCGACCACGCCCGGATCATCGGCGGACTGATCGCCGAACTCCAGGACGCGCTGGTGGGCCTCGCCGAGGCGCACCCGGACGTCGCCATGCCCGGCCGCACCCACCTTCAGCACGCCCAGCCGGTCCTCTTCGCCCACCATGTCCTGGCGCACGTCCAGTCGCTCTCCCGTGACGCCGAGCGGCTGCGGCAGTGGGACGAGCGGACGGCTGTCTCCCCGTACGGCTCCGGGGCGCTCGCGGGCTCCTCGCTCGGGCTGGACCCGGAGGCGGTCGCCGCCGATCTCGGCTTCGAGCGCGGTTCGGCGGGCAACTCGATCGACGGCACGGCCTCGCGGGACTTCGTCGCCGAGTTCGCGTTCATCACCGCGATGATCGGGGTGAACCTCTCCCGGATCGCCGAGGAGATCATCATCTGGAACACGAAGGAGTTCTCCTTCGTCACCCTCCACGACGCCTTCTCCACCGGCTCCTCGATCATGCCGCAGAAGAAGAACCCGGACATCGCCGAGCTGGCGCGCGGAAAGTCCGGCCGGCTCATCGGCAACCTCACGGGCCTGCTGGCGACGCTGAAGGCGCTGCCGCTCGCGTACAACCGCGACCTCCAGGAGGACAAGGAACCGGTCTTCGACTCCTGCGACCAGCTGGAGGTCCTGCTCCCCGCCTTCACCGGGATGATGGCCACTCTCACCGTCAACCGGGAGCGGATGCGGGAGCTGGCCCCGGCGGGCTTCTCACTGGCGACGGACATCGCGGAGTGGCTGGTCAAGCAGGGGGTGCCGTTCCGGGTCGCCCATGAGGTCGCCGGCGAGTGCGTCAAGGAGTGCGAGGCTCGGGGCATCGAGCTGGACCAGCTCACGGACGCGCAGTTCGCCGGGATCTCGGCGCATCTGACTCCCGGCGTCCGCGCCGTGCTCAACGTTCCGGGCGCGCTCGCCTCCCGTGACGGCCGTGGCGGTACGGCCCCGTCAGCCGTCGCCGTCCAGCTCGCCGAGGTCAAGGCCGACCTGGCGGTCCAGCACGCCTGGGCCACCGCCAAGAAGTAGCCGTACGCAACAGTCGCGGCCGGCGGCCACACGGAAGCCACACGGAAGCCGTGCGGCTGCCACGGCTTCCGCTGCCTGCCGCCCGCTATCGTGCCGCCGCCCACTCCGCGAGCGCGTCGAAGTCCGGCCGGGTCAGCCCGATCCGGTGGTCGACGCGCAGGAGCAGGGCGGCGGCGAGGTGGTGTCGGGCCACGTACTCCCGGTCCAGTTCGGTGATCTCGTCGTCCAGCCAGGCGAAGGGCCGCCCGGCCGCGTACCGGAGGATGTACTGCGTCTTCCAGAACGTCCCGCGCGGCGAGGCCCCGTGCATGGCGGGCCAGTCGATGAACGGCAGCTCCGGCAGCCCCAACGGCGGACCCACCCAGACGTTCGCCTCGGCCTTCCAGGTCGTCGCCCACACCAGTTCGTAGCTCTCGGCGAGCGCGAGCAGCTCCCGCCCGTGGCCGGGATGGAGCCACACCCGCAGCGGCTTGCGCTCGGTCCAGCCGGTGGGCCGCATGCGGTGGGTCGTATAGCCCTCGGGACGGCGTTCGGGCTTGCCCCCGTAGGGATTGAGCGGCCCGTCCACATCGATCAGCAGCAGCGGCTTCATACGCGCGTTCTTCCCTTCACCTGTCTGCCGCGTGAGTCCGTGCGGCATCTGATGAGACATCGACGTCTCAATTAGGCTATGCTTGTCTCATGACAGTCGATCGTGAACAGGTTCTGCGGACCGCGGCCGCGGTTCTCTCCCGAAAAGCGACCGCGACCATGGACGAGGTCGCGAAGGCCGCGGGCATCGGCAGGGCCACCCTGCACCGGCACTTCGCGGGACGGGACGCGCTGGTGCGGGCGCTCGAAGACCTCGGGATCCGGGAGTTCGAGGCGGCGCTGGACGCCGCCCGGCTCGACGAGGGGGACGCGCCCGACGCGCTGCGCAGGCTCGTCGCCGAGACCGCGTCCGGCGCGGCGCTGCTGGCCTTCCTGTTCACCGAGAACCAGCTCTTCGAGGGCGAAGAGGTCAACGAGGGCTGGGCCCGCCTCGACGCCCGCGTCGCCGCCTTCTTCCAGCGCGGCCAGGAGGAGGGCGGCTTCCGGATCGATCTCACCGCCAGCTGGCTCACCGAGGCCCTCTACGGGCTCGTCAGCTCGGGCGCCTGGGCCGTGCAGAGCGGCCGGGTCGCGGCCCAGGACTACCAATTCATGATCGCCGAGTTGCTGCTCGGCGGTGTCACACGACGGAGCGTGCAGAAATGACCAGTACCGACCAGCTGACGAAGGAGACCGTACGCGCACCGGGCCGCTGGCTCGCGCTGGCCGTCCTCGTGCTGGCCGTGCTGCTCGTCGCGGTGGACGCCACCGTACTCGGCCTGGCCACACCGTTTCTGAGCGAGGACCTCCAGCCGACCGGCACCCAGTTGCTCTGGATCGGCGACATCTACTCGTTCATCATCGCGGGACTGCTGATCTCCATGGGCAGCCTCGGCGACCGCATCGGCCGCAAGAAGCTGCTGCTCACGGGCGCGGTCGCGTTCGGCGCGGTCTCCGTGATCAACGCGTACGCCACCAGCCCCGAGATGATGATGGTCGCACGTGCCCTGCTCGGTGTCGCCGGCGCGACCCTGATGCCGTCCACGCTCGCCCTGATCCGCAACATCTTCCACGACCCCAGGGAACGCAGCATCGCCGTCGGCGTCTGGGGCGCGGCGGCCTCCGCGGGCGCGGCGGTCGGTCCCGTCGTCGGCGGATTCCTGCTGGAGCACTTCTGGTGGGGCTCAGTCTTCCTCATCAACCTGCCCGTCATGGCGATTCTCGTCGTCGTCGGCGTCAAGCTGCTCCCCGAGTCGCGCAATCCGAACCCGGGCCCCTGGGACCTTCTCAGCGTCGCCCTCTCGCTGATCGGCATGATCGCCGTCGTCTACGCCATCAAGGAGATGGCGGTCCACGGTCTGAGCGCGGGCTCGGCCGGGGCGGCGGTCATCGGTATCAGCGCGCTGATCTGGTTCGTACGACGTCAGTTGACGCTGCACTCACCGCTGCTGGATGTGCGGCTCTTCCACAACCGGGGCTTCTCCGGCGCGGTGCTGGCGGATCTGCTGACCATCCTCGGACTCTCCGGGCTGGTCTTCTTCCTCTCGCAGTTCCTCCAGCTCGTGCAGGGACGCTCACCGCTGGAGGCGGGCCTGATCGAACTGCCCGCGGCGGTCGGCGCGGTCGGCGCGGGCCTGCTGGCGGGGTTTCTCGCCCGCAGGACATCCGTGCGCGGCGCGGTCTCCTTCGGACTGGTCGCCGTGGGACTCGCCCTGGCGGCCTGCACCCTGCTGTCCGCGGACACCGGCGTGGTGGCGCTGGGCCTCGCGCTCTTCCTGGGCGGCGTCGGCGCCGGACTCGCGTTCACCGTGACGGCGGACGTCATCCTCTCCAGCGTTCCCAAGGAACAGGCGGGCGCGGCGTCGGCCGTCTCCGAGACGGCGTACGAACTGGGCGCGGCCCTCGGCATCGCGCTGCTCGGCTCCATCGTCACCGGCGTCTACCGCGACTTCACGGTTCCGGCGGGCGTCCCCGCGGACGCGGCGACCGCCGCGCGTGACTCGCTCGGCGGAGCGACGGAAGCCGCGGGCACGCTGACCCAGGAGCAGGGAACGGCCCTCCTCGCCTCGGCGAGGGACGCCTTCGCCGACGGATTCCACGTCGCCGGCGCGGTCGGCTCGGCGGTCCTCTTCGCGACGGCGATCGCCGCGTGGTTCCTCCTCAAGGGCCAGCGGCTCGAGGACGGCATCGAGCACTGATCCCAGGGGGCGCGGGGGCGGATGCCGGGGTGCGCGGACCTGGCGCAAGGGGCCGGGGCCGACCAGGGGAACCCCGTGGTCGGCCCCGGCCCCTTGCCGGTCCCTACGCCGCTTCCTTCACCTTCGTCGCGTACATGTCCACGTACTCCTGTCCCGACAGCGCCATGACCTCCGCCATCACGGAGTCGGTGACGGCCCGCAGCACATAGCGGTCCCGGTCCATGCCCTCGTACCGCGAGAACTCCAGCGCCTCGCCGAAGCGGATCGTCACCCGGCCCGGCCGCGGCAACCCCGTGCCGCCCGGCTGGAGCTTGTCCGTGCCGATCACGGCGAACGGCACGACGGGCGCGCCGGTCATCAGGGTGAGCCTGGCGATTCCCGTACGGCCCCGGTACAGCCGGCCGTCGGGGGAGCGCGTGCCCTCGGGGTAGATGCCGAAGATCCTGCCCTCCTCCAGCACCCGCCGGCCGGTCATCAGCGCGGCCACTCCGCCGTTCGCCCCGTCGCGGTCCACCGGGATCATGCCCACCCCCGTGAAGAACCAGGCCATCAGACGGCCCTTCAGGCCCTTGCCCGTCACATACTCGTCCTTGCCGATGAAGTGGACCGGCCGCGAGCACACCAGTGGAAGGATCATCGAGTCGATGAAGGTCAGATGGTTCCCGGCGAGGATGACGGCACCGGAGCCCGGAATGTTCTCGACGCCTTCCACGCGAGGGCGGAACATCAGGCGCAGGATCGGTCCTAGAACGGCCTTGATGAGCGACAAGCGGGACAACGGGTCCTCCGGTGTCATGGACAGACGGTGACGTGGACGGGGTGCCGTGGACGGGCGGTGGAGATCGGCGCTGTCCGGCGCGGATCCGCGGTTGCTCGGTGGAGAGGTCAGTGCAGGTGAGGACGATACTCGCGGGTCACGCCTGATCGCACATCGGGTTCACGGACCGGATACGGAGTGTCGAGGTTTTTTCGGGCCGTGTTCGTCCAGCGTCCTCGGCGTGGCGCGCCCCGCTCCCCGGCGTCGCGCGCACCTGCCGGGTGCGGGACATCACATGGACCGGCCGAGCCGCGTGCCCGCCGACACTCGCCCTTCCCCGGTCAGCCGTTCGAGCCCGGCGGCATGCGCCGGACGGCGCAACCGGTCGCTCCGCGCCCGGCGTCGACATGGACCCGTAGGACCCACAGGTAGACGTCCCGGAACAGGGCCTGTGGCCGCGGACTTCCGCGCCCGAGTTGGTGGCCGCGGACTTCCGAGTCCGAGCGCCGTGGGCTCGTCGGCAGCGGCGTCCGTACGGGTGACTGTGCCGTCGCACGGCAACCGCCGCCCGTCGACGGCACGTCACGCCGGGCATGACGCTTCTCGATGAGCCGCCCGTGGATGCCGTGGCTGTCACGGCCCAGCTGGTCAGCGCGCTGCGCCCGTTGGTGCGGGCGGAGGCGACGGCCGAGGCGCCCGGCGCGGCGATGGATCCGGGCGATCTGGAACAGGCCGTCTGGGTACGGTTGTTCGAACGGCTCGAAGGCTCCGGACCCCCGGCGGACGCCGCCCGATGGGTGCGTTCGGTCGTACGGGCCGAGGTCCGCCGGGCCCGCCGGAGAGCCGCACGGGAGCGGCCGCTGGGACCGGTACCGCCGCCGGATTCGGCGGGCAGCCCCGAACGGGCCCTCCTCAGGGCGGAACGGCACCGTACGGTACGGGCCGCCGTGGCCCGCACCCCGGGAGCGTGCCCCCGGCTGCTGGCTGCGATGTTGTCTCCACAAGACCCTACATACCGCGAAATCGCAGGAGAGTTGGGAATCTCACAAGGAAGTCTGGGGCCCATGCGTTCCCGATGCCTGGGATGCCTGCGCAGAATGCTCACGGCAGAGGTTGCGGCTCCTGAACATGGGGGAATGGAGCGGTAGACAACCGGCGTGAACATCTGAGCGGGAGGCGTGCGCACATGGGGATGAGCGTGACCATCTCAGCGGCGAGAGCCCAGGACGCGGAGCAGATCCTCAAGCTCCAGTACCTGTGCTACCAGAGCGAGGCGGAGCTGTACGGCGACTACGCCATCGAGCCCCTCACCCAGTCCCTCGACGATCTGCGCGCCGAAGTCGGCCGGGGCCACGCCCTGGTGGCCCGGCTCGGGGACGAAGTGGTCGCCTCCGTACGCGGCAGCGTCGACGAGGACGGGACCGCACGGATCGCCAAGCTGATCGTGCACCCGAGGATGCAGCGTCACGGTCTCGGCGGACGGCTCCTCGACGCGATCGAGGCCCACTTCGCGGCGGAGCCCGCCGCCCGGCGGTTCCAGCTCTTCACCGGCCACCGCAGCGAGGGAAATCTCCGGCTCTACCGCAGCCACGGCTATGTGAAGGTCGGCAGCGAGCAGGTGGGCCCGAGGCTCACCCTGGTCACCCTGGAGAAACTCGTCTCCCTGGAGAACGAGGGCGCGGCGCGGGCCTTCGCGGCCAGCGCCTGAGTGACCTGGGCCGGGCCCCGTCGGACGATGGCCGCCCGGTCAGACCGTGGTCGCCCGTCGGCGGGAGCGGCGCAGCCACAGCATCCCGGTGACCGGCAGCAGTACCGGAATGAAGAGATACCCCATGCCGTACCCGGACCACACCGTGGTGTCGGGGAAGGCGGACGGATCCACGACCGTCCAGGTGCCCACGATCAGCACGCCGGCCAGCTCGGCGGCGCAGCACACCAGCGCCGCCCTGCGGGCCGCCTCCCCGCCGCGTACCAGGGTGTACGTGATGAACGCGTACACCACGGCCGCGACCGCGGAGAGCCCGTGGGCGAGCGGCGCGCTGGAGAAGTCGGTGAGGATGTGGAAGAGCGAGCGCGACACCGCGCCCACCGACATCACCCCGTACAGCCAGACCAGCAGCAGTCCGGGGCCCCGGACCAGTCTGGTGTCCCGCGGCTTCTCCTCGATGGTGGCGGGCCCTGCCATCGTCAGCCTCCCCAGATGTCGTAGAGCCGCACTTCCAGGACCGCCAGCAGGACGGCGCCGGCCGCGACGGTCGCCGAGCCCCAGCGGGTCCGCTCGGCCAGCGACAGGACTCCGGCCGCCGGGACCGAGGCGAACGCCCCGATCAGATACGCGACGAAGATCGTCGTGCCCTGGTCCGCCTTCTCGCCCCGCGCCAGCTGGACGACGCCCACCACGAGCTGAACCAGCGCCAGCACCGTCACCACCGCCATGCCGATGAAGTGCCAGTCCTTGGTGGGCTGGTCCCGGTAGGCGGCGAAGCCGCACCAGGCGGCGAGCGCGAGCGCGGACACGGCGACCGCGACGGTCAGGGCGTCGAGCATGGCCCCGAGACTATTACGGAGCCGGGAGCCGGAAGCGGGCGGCCCCGGACGCCCGCAGGGTACGGCGGGCGACGTGGAGCACATGGAGAACCGGCCACCGTGGTCTTGACCACAGCGGACCGGCCGTCCCCCTCCGCCCGCGGTCGCCGTCGGGCCGTATCGTCGCAGGTCAGCGAAGGGAAGTCGGCCTGCGGCGAAGGGCGTGGTCAAGATCGCGCGGCCTGCCGGACCCGTCCGCTATTCGGACGACCTGCTCTTCCCGTCGGGGCCGTCTGCTTTACTTGCCGCCATGACCACGACGAGCAGCCGCACTCCTGCGACCGAGGCGATCACGACGCCCGGTGCTCGTTGTCTGTGTCGAATGCGCGACTTCTGAGGGCCCCTGACCGTATCTCGCGCCCCGAAGTGAGACCGCGCGGACGCCGGATCCCCTGACCCGGATCGGCGCCGCCCCGCGCACGCACCACCGTCCTTCCGCCCCGAAGTCCGCACGATCCGGCTCCGCACGATCCGGGTCCGCACGATCCGGGTCCGCACGATCCCGGTCCGCACGATCCGGACGTCGCCGGTGCTCCCGGACGGAGCCGTGCCGTGCGCCGACGTCGTGGCGGTTCCCCGCACGAGCGCGGAAGCGCACCGAGCGGACGACCCCCTCGAAGTCCCGTAGAGAAACACCCCGTGCCCGGCGACGACTCCGCCGCGCACTCGACAGTGACGGACACCCCAGTGATCACCACATCGGGCCTGACCAAGGTCTACCGCTCGCGAGGACGCGAGGTCACCGCCCTGGACGGCGTCGACCTCCACGTCAGGGAAGGCGAGGTGTACGGCGTCATCGGTCAGAGCGGCGCCGGAAAGTCGTCGCTCATCCGCTGCGTCAATCTGCTGGAGCGCCCCACATCCGGCACCGTGACCGTGGACGGCCGGGACCTCACCGCCCTCGCCGGGTCCGGCCCCCGCGCCGGCAGGGAACTGCGCGAGGCCCGCAGCCGTATCGGCATGGTCTTCCAGCACTTCAACCTGCTGTCCTCGCGATCCGTCCAGGGCAATGTCGAACTGCCGCTGGAGATCCTCGGCCTCTCCGGCCGTGAGCGCAGCCGCAAGGCCCTCGAACTCCTCGACCTGGTGGGCCTCACCGACAAGGCCAGGTCCTACCCGAGCCAGCTCTCCGGCGGACAGAAGCAGCGCGTCGGCATCGCCCGCGCACTGGCCGGGGACCCCAAGGTGCTGCTCTCCGACGAGGCGACCAGCGCGCTCGACCCCGAGACCACCCGCTCCATCCTCCAACTGCTGCGCGATCTCAACCGCAGGCTCGGACTCACCGTGCTGCTCATCACGCACGAGATGGACGTCGTCAAGACGGTCTGCGACTCCGCCGCCCTCATGGACGGGGGCAGGATCGCCGAGTCCGGCACCGTCGCCGAACTGCTCGCGACGCCCGGCTCCGAACTGGCCGCCGCGCTCTTCCCGGTCAGCGGGGAGCCCTCCGGCGCCGGCCGCACGGTCGTGGACATCACCTTCCACGGCGACACCGCGGGCCGACCGGTGATCTCCCAGCTCTCCCGTACGTACAACATCGACATCTCGATCCTCGGCGCGGCGATGGACACCGTCGGCGGCAGGCAGGTCGGCCGGATGCGCATCGAACTGCCCGGCCCCTTCGAGGAGAACGTCGTCCCCATCGGCTTCCTGCGCGAACAAGGACTCCAGGTCGACATCGCCACCGGTGCCCCGGCCACGTCCGGCGCCACCCCCGTGGCTCTGGTGAAGGACGGTGCCGAATGACCTGGTCCGAGATGTGGCCCCTGCTGGAGCAGGCGTGCTGGGACACCTTCTACATGGTCGGCTGGTCCACCGCCATCGCCGTCGTGGCCGGGCTGCCGCTGGGCATCGTCCTCGTCCTCACCGACAAGGGCGGCCTGCTGGCGAACGCGTTCGCGAACAAGGTGATCGGCCAGCTCGTCAATGTCACGCGCTCGATGCCCTTCATCATCCTCATGGTCGCCCTGATGCCGTTCACCAAGGCGATCACCGGCACCACCATCGGCCGCGAGGGCGCGATCGTGCCCCTCGCGATCGGTGCGATCCCGTTCTTCGCCCGGCTGGTGGAGACCGCCGTACGCGATGTCGACGGCGGACTCGTCGAGGCCGTGCAGTCGATGGGCGGCAGCACCTGGACCGTCGTACGCAAGGTTCTGGTGCCCGAGTCGCTGCCGTCGCTGATCTCCAGCGCCACCACCACCGTCGTCGCCCTCATCGGCTACTCCGCCATGGCGGGCACGGTCGGCGCCGGGGGACTCGGCGACATCGCCATCCGCTACGGCTACCAGCGCTTCGAGACCGAACTGATGTGGATCACGGTGGGTGTCCTCGCCGTCGTCATCTCCGTCATCCAGTTCGCCGGCGACTACGCGGCGCGCGGCCTGCACCGGCGAGGACGCGGCGGCGGCCCCGCGCCGAGGCTGCGGTTCCTCAAAGCCGGCCCCGCGGCGGAGAAGACCGGCCCCGCACCGGAGACGGCCGTCCTGGAAGCGGCGACGGACCCCGTGAAGACCCCCTGACCACCCCAGGACTTTCCCTCCCCGTGACCCGACCCGGGTCCGTACCACCCGCACCACCCATGGAGAAAGGCACTTTTCGTGCGTAACACTGCCAAGATCACCACCGCCGTCCTGGCCGTCGGAGCCCTCACCTTCGGACTCTCCGCATGCGGCGACGACTCCGGCTCGGGAGCCAAGGCCGACGCCGACGCCCCGCTCGTCGTCGCCGCCAGCTCCGTCCCGCACGCCGAGATCCTCGGTTACGTCAAGGACAACCTGGCCGCGAAGGAAGACCTCAAGCTGGAGGTCAAGGAGTTCAGCGACTACGTGACGCCCAACACGGCCACCCAGAGCGGCGAGGTGGGCGCCAACTACTTCCAGCACAAGCCGTACCTGGACGACTTCAACAAGAAGAACGACACCACGATCGTCCCCGTCGTCACGGTCCACCTGGAGCCGCTGGGCCTCTACTCCAAGAAGGTTCAGAAGACGACCGACCTCAAGGACGGCGCGACCGTCGCCCTGCCCAACGACACCACCAACGAGGCGCGCGCCCTCAGACTCCTCGAACAGAACGGCCTCATCAAGCTCAAGGCGGGCGCGGGCAACGACGCGACGCCCAAGGACATCGCCGAGAACCCCAAGAAGATCGAGTTCAAGGAGCTGGAGGCCGCCCAGGTGCCGCGCGCGCTCGACGACGTCGACGCCGCCGTCATCAACGGCAACTACGCCGTCGAGGCGAAGCTCAGTCCCAAGAACGACGCGCTCGTACTGGAGTCCGCCCAGGACAACCCGTACGGCAACATCCTCGCCGTCAAGAAGGGCGACGAGACGGATCCGAGGGTCGAGAAGCTCGCCGAGCTGCTCCACTCGCCCCAGGTGAAGAAGTTCATCGAGGACAAGTACGACGGCTCGGTCATTCCCGCCTTCTGACCCTCCCGAACCACCGTGGCTCCGCACTCCTTCGAGGGGAGTGCGGGGCCCGCGGCTTTCCGCCCGGCCCGCAAGTGCGGCACCCTGTGGTGCGGTTCGGCAGGCCCATGCTGCATGCTGGGCTTTTCGGCAGAGCCCCTTGGTTCCCGGCTACAGCAGGCCCCTGGTTTGGTTACGGAGCGGCGCATGACTACCACCTTTCCGGACGTGTCCATCAGCACGGAGCGATTGGTGCTGCGCCCCCTCGAAGAAGCCGACATCCCCGCGTACACCGAGATGATGAACGACGAAACGGTCATCGCCTGGACATCGGTGCCCCAGCCCTACGCAGCCTCCGACGCGGAGGACTGGATCCGAAGAATCGCTCCCTCATACCGAACCCGAGGCAGAGGCATCGTCCTGGCCGTCACCGAATTCCTCACACAACGGCTCGTGGGAACCGTTCAGCTCCGAAACACCGACTGGCGGACACTCGCCACCGAAGCCTCGTATGTCACCGCGCCCTGGGCGCGCGGTGAGGGATACGCCACCGAATCGGTGCTCGCGGTCGCCGAATGGCTCTTCCGTGACCAGAAGTTCGAACGGCTGGAGCTGCGCACCGCGGCCGACAACACCGCGTCCCAGCAGGTGGCCCAGAAGATCGGATGCGTCAGCGAGGGCGTGCTGCGCAATGCCTGGATAGCGCGTACGCGCACGGGCGACGGCGGCTGGACCGAGATCCGGACCGATCTCATCGTCTGGAGCCTGCTGCCCGAGGACCTGGAGGGAGCGGCCGACCCGTCGTCGGAGTTCGGGCACACCTCCTTCACCGAATGGGACTGACGCCGGCCGGGAGACGGGACGACGGCCGGCAACGGGACCACGGCTGGGCTGGGAACGGGACGACGGGGGATGAGAGACGACGGCGGGGGAGTGCGGTGAGTGCGACGACCGCCGGAAACCGCCGCGGGACCCGTGCCTCTTTCCGGCTTTGCGGCCCTTCCGGCCCTTCCGGCCCTCCTCCGGGCCCCGTTCGGCTCTCTGTCCCGGCCGCGGCCGCCTTCCCGGCGAGGAGCCCGTTTGTCCGGAACCCCGCGATCCGGTGGCACGCCACGGCCGTCAACTGATTCAGTTGGTGCCCGCCCCAGGTAATCTCAGCCTGCCCGCGTCCCCGCCGGCAGCCCCCACCTGCGACAACACCAGGGAGACTGACGACCATGGCCGACCGCGTCACGGTGATCGGCTGGGACGGTTCGCCTCTCACCGCAGCGGCCAGATCCGCCCTCATGGCCGCCACTCTGGTGGCAGGGGCGGCGCACCATCTCGCCCTCCCCGAGGTGCCGGAGCGAGCCGAACGCATCCGCCTCGGCAGCGTCGACCTCGCCGCCCGCAGGATCGCCGGACACCGCGGCAGCGCCGTCGTCATGGCCGACGGCGACCCCGGGTTCTTCGGAGTCGTCCGTACCCTGCGCGCCCCCGAACACGGGCTGGAGGTCGAGGTGGTGCCCGCGGTCTCCTCGGTCGCCGCCGCCTTCGCCCGCGCCGGAATGCCCTGGGACGACGCCCAGATCGTCGTCGCCCACCCCCGCACCCTGCGCCGGGCCGTCAATGTGTGCCGGGCGCACCCCAAGGTCGCCGTCCTCACCTCACCCGGCGCGGGCCCCGCCGAACTGGCTCTGCTGCTCGAAGGAGTCCACCGCACCTTCGTCATCTGCGAGGAACTGGGCACCGCCAGGGAACAGGTCACCGTCCTCACCTCCGACAAGGCCGCCGACCACGCCTGGCGCGACCCCAATGTGGTGATCGCCATCGGCGGCGCGGGAATCCACTCCGTGCGGACCGGCGGCTGGATCGCGGGCCGTGAGCCCGGTTTCCCGCCTCCGGTACGCGGCTGGGCGCTGCCCCCGGAGGCGTACGGCCCCGACACACCGGGCGAGGGCGAGTCCGCGCCGCTGCGCGCGGCCCAACTGGCCCGCCTCGGGCCGCGTATCGGCGACCTCGTCTGGGACATCGGCTCCGGCGGCGGCGCGCTCGCCGCCGAGGCCGCCCGGTTCGGCGCCGCGGTGATCGCCGTGGACGCGGACCCCGCCGCCTGCGCCCGTACCGACGCCGCCGCCCGGCACGCGGGCGTTCAGGTCCAGGTCGTGAACGGGCGCGCACCGCAGGTGCTGGAGCGGCTGCCCGAACCCGACGTCGTACGCATCGGGGGCGGCGGAGCCCCGGTGGTCGCCGCCTGCGCCGACCGGCGGCCGGAACGTATCGTCACGCACGCCTCCAGCCGCGACGAGGCCGAGGCGATCAGCGCGGCTCTCGCGGCCGGCGGTTACGCCGTCGAATGCGCGCTGCTCCAGTCCGTGGATCTCGACCCGCGCGGATGGTCCGAACGCGAGCGTTCCGTCGCCTTCCTGCTCTCCGGCAGCCACCCCGAACGCGCCGCCCCGTGACCCCCGATGTCAGTGGTGGAAGGTAGGCTGACCGACCGTTGTACCGCACTGGGACGTGTCAGCGCTTCGTTCGGCAATGTCCGGGAAAACCGGAAAACGAGTGTCGCATTGACTCCGGTATGTGGTACGTCGTGACCGGGGAACGCGCAACGTGGCGCAGCCCACAGCCGACCGTGGCGGATCTCCCTGTCACGAGGCGCTGACGGCCGCGAGAATGCTCGGTAGCCCGTTGGGCCGTCGTGCCGCGTGGCGCGCGCGCTCGTTCTTGTTGACGGGCGTCGGGAGTGCCGCGATCGGGCGTCCGGGCGATGGGCGAAGGATGACAAGCGATGGGGCGAGGGGTACGCATGACTGACACCGGTCAGATCCCGGGCGAGGGGCTGCCGGAGAACGCAGGCGTGGTGGAGCAGCGATCGGGCGCGCCCGGTCCCGACGCCTACACCTTCCTGGGCCCCTCCGAGCACACCGCCGAAGAGGACGATCTGCTGCTGATGCCGGGGGCGCAGGGGGCGTGGAGCGACCCCCAGGCGGTGCAGGCCACAACCCCGGTTCAGCAGGCTCAGCAGGTCCAGCACCGCCCGCAGCCGCAGCCCGTCCATGCCGGACATGCCGTGCACGCGGGACATGCCGTCCAGACCGCCGGGACGGCACAGGCTCCCGTCGCAGCGCCGACCGCCGGGACGGCACACGCTCCGGTCGCCGCGCCCGCCGCGGCTCCGGCCGCCCCGGTGGTGGCGGCCACGGTGACAGCGGCTCCGGTGGCGGTCGTCGAACAGCCCGGCGCGGAGCCCGAGGCCGAGGTCTCCGAACTGCTTCAGGTGCAGCTGCCGGTGGGGCCGGCGTTCGCCGCTCCCGCGGACCTGGGTTCCCCGGACCGCGGCGGCACGACCGGCGTCGGCGGTGTACCGGAACAGGGCGGGCCGGAACTCGCCACCGCGACGGACGTCGTGGCCGCGCCCGAGCTGGTCGCTCCGACGGATCTCGGCTCTCCGGATCTCGGTGCCGCGCCGGACGGCGCAGCGCCCGGACTCGCCGCTCCGGTAGCGGTGATACAGCCAATCACCGGACCGACAGCACCGACCGCACCCGGCACGGACACCTCCGTCGCCACCGAACAGCCCGTCGCCGAATCTCAGGCCGCCGACGGGCCCGTGGGCGACCAGCTCGCGGGTGACCCTGTGCGGACCGCTCCCGGAGCATCCGCCGCGACGGGGGCCCCGGTCGCCGGACAGCCCGCGCCCCCCGCCGGGCCCGCTTCCGCGCCACCGCCTCCCCGGCGTCCGCTGCACATGGGTCCGCCCCTGCCGGACACCTCGGGTGGTGTCGTGCGCTCGCTCGCCGATCGTGGACCCGCCGGTGTGCCCCCGCATCCCCTGACCGTGCAGAACAGCGCCGGACCGCCCACCCTCGGTCCGGAGTACCTCGACGTTCCGGCCGATGAGCCCGTGCCCGTACCGCAGGGGCCGCAGCTCGGGGAGATCCCGCCGCAGGCGGGCGCCCCTTGGGACGCACAGGCTCCGCAGACCGAGGAACCGCCGCAGGCGGCGGCGGAAACGGTCGTCCCGGAAGCCGTCGAGGCCGTTCAGCTGGTTCAGGCCGCTCCCGACGCACAGACCGCCGGAAACGCCCCGAGCGCCGAGGCGGTCCCGGCCGAGCCGGAGGCGCCCGCGCCGGACCCCGTCGCCGAGACCGTTCCCGAGGCCGTGTCCCAGCCCGAGCCCGAGCCCGGATCCGGGTCCGTCGCCGAGGGCGAACCGGTACCGGTGCCCGAGGCAGTGCCCGGCGTGCCCGCACCCGCGCAGGAGGCTCCGGCGACCGTGGAGCCGTCAGCGGAGGAGGCCCCGGAGCAGATCGGGGCGGAGGAGCCCGTGGCCGAGCCCGCTCCCGTGGCCCAGGCCGAGGTTCAGCCCGAGCCGCAGGCCGAGGCCGCGGCCGGAGCCGACCCGCGGCCCGAGTCCGAAACCGTGTCCGAGGCGGGGCCCGAGCCGGTCCCGGCCCCCGCACCCGAGGCCCCCGAGCCGGCCGCCGCCCCCGAGGCGCAGCCGGAGCCGGTCGCCGTCGCCGCCACGGCCGCCGGCCAGGAAGCCTCGGCGGCCGCCGTACGGGAACCGGAGACCGAACCCGAGCCCGTGCCCGCGGCGGAGGAACCCGCAGCGGAGGAGCCCACGGCGGAGGAGCCCGCAGCCGAACCGCGGCCCCAGGCCGTCCCCGTACAGCAGGCCGTTCCCGTGCAGCAGGCCGAGCCGACGCCGCCGACGGGAGACGCGGTGGCCGAGCCCGACCCCGTGGAGGCGGCCGAGAAGGCCGAGCCGATTCCCCTCCCCGTGCCCGAGCCCCAGCCCGCCCCGGAGCCCGAGTCCGAACCCGAGCCGATCGCGGCCCAGGGCTCGCCCGCCCCCGGTTACGACGACGCCGAGCGCGAGGCGGTCCTGCGCGTGATGCGGGAGCGCCGCGACATCCGCAACGGCTTCCGCAGCGACCCCATCCCGCACGAGGTGCTGCTGCGCGTCCTGGAAGCCGCCCACACCGCGCCCAGCGTCGGCCACTCCCAGCCGTGGGACTTCGTCGTCATCCGGTCCGCCGAGACCCGGAGCGCGATGCACGAACTGGCGCTCCGTCAGCGTGACGCGTACGCGAAGTCCCTGCCGAAGGGCCGGGCCAAGCAGTTCAAGGAACTGAAGATCGAGGCGATCCTCGACACCCCGGTGAACATCGTGGTCACGGCCGACCCGACACGCGGCGGCCGGCACACCCTGGGCCGGCACACCCAGCCCCAGATGGCCCCGTACTCCTCGGCACTCGCCGTCGAGAACCTCTGGCTCGCCGCACGCGCCGAGGGCCTCGGCGTCGGCTGGGTCAGCTTCTTCGACGAGCGCGAGATGGTCAGGGCCCTCGGGCTGCCGGAACACCTCGAAGTCGTGGCATACCTCTGCGTCGGATACGTCGACGAGTTCCCGGCGGACCCCGAGCTGATGCAGTCGGGCTGGTCCAAGCGCCGTCCCCTGTCCTGGGTCGTCCACGAGGAGACGTACGGCCGTCGCGCCCTGCCCGGCGAGGAGCCGCACGACCTCCTCCAGGAGACCGTCGCCAACATTCGTCCGTTGGACGCGAAGGCGCTCGGCGAGGCGTGGGAGCGCCAGAAGCGGATGACGAAGCCCGCCGGCGCCCTCGGCATGCTGGAGATCATCTCCGCACAGCTGAGCGGGCTCTCCCGGATGTGCCCGCCGCCCGTGCCGGAACCGGCGGCGGTCGCGGTCTTCGCCGGCGACCACGGGGTGCACGCGCAGGGCGTCACGGCCTGGCCCCAGGAGGTCACCGGCCAGATGGCCGCCAACATCCTCGGCGGGGGAGCGGTCTGCAACGCCTTCGCCACCCAGGTCGGGGCCGAGGTCTGCGTCATCGACGTGGGCGTGGCCGCCGATCTGCCCGCGACCCCCGGCCTGCTGCCACGGAAAGTGCGCCCCGGCACCGCCGACTTCACCACCGGCCCCGCCCTCACCCGGGACGAGGCGCTCGCCGCGATCGAGGTCGGCATCGAGACCGCGCGCGATCTCGTGGCCGCGGGCAACAAGGCCCTGATCACCGGCGAGATGGGGATCGCCAACACGACCGTCTCCGCCGCGTTGATCTGCGTCTACACCGGTGACGACCCCGGCGAGATCACCGGCCGCGGCACCGGCATCAACGATGAGATGCACGCCCGCAAGGTCGACGTCGTCCGCCGTGCCCTCGAACTCCACGCGCCCGACCCCGCCGACCCCGTCGGCGTCCTCGCCGCGGTCGGCGGCCTCGAGCACGCGGCCCTGGTCGGCCTCATCCTCGGCGGCGCTTCCCTGCGCACCCCGGTCATCCTCGACGGAGTCTCCGCCGGAGCCGCCGCGCTGGTGGCCCGCGCGATCGCCCCCGAGGCGCTGGCCGCCTGCATCGCCGGACACCGCAGTGCGGAACCCGGCCATGTCGCCGCCCTCAACAAGCTCGGTCTCCGCCCCCTGGTCGACCTGGACCTCCGCCTCGGCGAGGGCACGGGCGCGCTGCTGGCGCTGCCGGTGGTGCAGAGCGCGGCGCGGGCGATGCACGAGGTGGCGACGTTCGACTCGGCGGGAGTCACCGAGAAGTAGCCCACGCCACGCCGCGCCCAGCCCCTCCCATCCCAGAGGCTCCGCACCGGACCCCCGCCTCGACCGACGGCGGGGCCGGTCATCCCCGGCCCGGCCGGCGATCCGGGCCGGGGCGGGGGCGCGCCGGCGAACCGCGCCACGAGGTCGCGGCAGCGCCACTGCTCCTCCGGGCCGCCTGTCCGGGTGCCCACAGACCGGCCGGCGTCCGAGGACGGCCCCGCGTCGGGGAGCCCGGCGCTCTCCGTGGGCCCGAGCCAACCGGCGTGCCGTGGGCGTACGAAGCCCCGAAGGCCGTACGAGTCCAGAGCGGAGCCCCTGGGCAACCGGACCCCCTTCGGGGCCGGGGCGGAGTCGCCGCAAAGGGCCGACGGGATGGGAGAAACGTCTCGGCCGCACCGTAAAGTGGCCGCGAGACACCTCATCGCACCGCCCCCACCAGGCGTTTCGACGCCACCGCGCCACCGTGCGCCGTACCCCGGAACGCCCGAAGGAGCCGCACCACCATGGCCGAGCAAGCGCACCCGCACCCCGCCTACCCCGTGGGGCTCCGGCTCTCCGGGCGGCGCGTGGTCGTCATCGGCGGCGGACAGGTCGCCCAGCGCCGACTGCCCGCGCTCGTCGGCGCCGGCGCGGACATCGTGCTCGTCTCCCCCTCCGCGACCCCTTCCGTCGAGGCCATGGCCACCGCGGGCGAGATCCGCTGGGAGCGCCGCCGGTACACCGAGGGAGACCTGGCCGACGCCTGGTACGTCCTCATCGCCACCTCCGACACCCAGGCCAACGAACGCGCCTCCGCCGAGGCCGAGCGGACCCGCACCTGGTGCGTACGCTCCGACGACGCGAACGCGGCCACCGCCTGGACCCCGGCCACCGGCCGGTCCGAAGGCGTCACGATCGCCGTCCTGACGACCGATGTCCACGGCAGGGACCCGCGCCGCTCCGCCGCCGTGCGGGACGCCGTCGTGGAAGGACTCCGCGACGGCACCATCGCGGCGCCCCACCACCGTACGAGAGCACCCGGCGTCGCCCTCGTCGGCGGCGGCCCCGGCGACCCCGACCTGATCACGGTCAAGGGCCGGAGGCTGCTCGCCGAGGCGGACGTCGTCATCGCCGACCGCCTCGGCCCGCGCGATCTGCTCGACGAACTCCCCCCGCACGTCGAGGTGATCGACGCCGCGAAGATCCCGTACGGCCGCTATATGGCCCAGGAAGCCATCAACAACGCCCTGATCGAGCACGCCAAGGCGGGCAGGGCGGTCGTACGGCTCAAGGGGGGCGACCCGTTCGTCTTCGGGCGGGGCATGGAGGAGGCCGAGGCGCTCGCCGCGGCGGGCATCCCGTGTACGGTCGTCCCCGGCATCTCCAGCTCCATCAGCGTCCCCGGCGCGGTCGGCATCCCGGTCACCCACCGGGGGGTCGCCCATGAGTTCACCGTCGTCAGCGGCCATGTCGCCCCGGACGACGAGCGCTCGCTCGTGGACTGGCCCGCACTCGCGCGACTGCGCGGCACGATCGTGGTCCTGATGGGCGTCGACAAGATCGGCGCGATCGCCCGGACCCTGATGGAGCACGGTCGCGCCCCCGACACGCCGGTGGCCCTGATCCAGGAGGGCACGACGGCGGCCCAGCGACGCGTCGACGCGACCCTCGCGACCGTCGCGGACACCGTCACCGCCGAGGACGTACGCCCCCCGGCCGTCATCGTCATCGGCGATGTCGTCACCGTCGGCGGGCGTCACGGTCGAGGAGCGTGACCTGGGAGCGTGACCGGCGGGCGCGATCGCCGTGCGGCGATCGCGCTCCCATGCCCGGATGTCCATCGGATCCCGCCATCCCCGTGGCGTGACCATCAGTGACCGGCTCGGCCGAGGCGTCGGCACCGCACCCAGGAGAAGGCAGTATCACCCTGTGGCTGATCTCATCACCGTCGAGGACCCCGACGACCCCCGTCTGCGCGACTACACCGGCCTGACCGACGTCGAACTGCGCCGAAAGCGGGAACCCGCCGAGGGCCTGTTCATCGCCGAGGGCGAGAAGGTCATCAGACGGGCGAGGGACGCCGGTTACGAGATGAGGTCGATGCTGCTCTCCGCGAAGTGGGTCGACGTCATGAGGGACGTCATCGACGAGAGCCCGGCCCCGGTGTACGCGGTGAGCCCGGAACTCGCCGAACGCGTCACCGGCTACCACGTGCACCGGGGCGCGCTCGCGTCCATGGGGCGCAGGCCGCTGCCGTCCGCCGACGACCTGCTCACGCCCGGCTCGGCCCGGCGCGCCGCCATCTTCGAGGACATCGTCGACCACGCGAATCTGGGAGCCGCCTTCAGAAACGCGGCGGCACTCGGCGTCGACGCCGTGTTCCTCACCCCCCGCTGCGCCGACCCGCTGTACCGGCGGTCGGTGAAGGTCTCGATGGGAGCCGTCTTCTCCGTGCCCTGGACCAGGCTCGAATCCTGGCCCGAGGACATGGATCTCTTCCGGAGGCACGGCTACACGACCGCCGCTCTCTGCCTCGCCGAGAACTCGATCACCCTCGACGAACTGGCCGCCCGCCGCATCGGCCGACTGGCGCTCCTGCTCGGCACCGAGGGCGAGGGACTGACGGCTGACGCCCTCCGCGCCGCCGACGAGTGGGTGCGCATTCCCATGGCCGCGGGAGTGGACTCCCTCAACGTCGCCGCCGCGTCCGCCGTCGCCTTCTACGCGACCCGGCCGTGACGATCCCGGCGAACCGGCCCGGCGCCATGAGGGCCCGCCGGGCCGTTCCGCCCGCCGCCCGGGTGTGCCCCTGTGCACCGACGCACGCATAGGTGCAGGTGTCGTGTAGGTGTAGGTGTAGGTGCGGGTGCCGTAGGGCATGACCGCGTTCCCCGCTTCGGGGCCGCCCGCCACGAGGACGGGCGCGGATCGACCCCGGCGAGTCTGAGACCAGAGGCGGTCACCGCGCTCCGGAACGGCGCGGTCGCCGCCGAGGCGACGGCTCCCGTTACAGCTGCTGTGCCGCCGCGATGCCCAGCGCCACGATCAGCGTGACGACGAAGAAGACGATGATCCGCTGCCGCAGCAGCCTCGGGTTGGCGGGCCGCCGTCCGGTCGACGTCGTCCGGACGCCCGGACGCGTTCCCTGCCGCCCGTTCGTACGGGAGGAACCACGCGACGGCTGGGGGCGCGAGGAACCGGTACGGGGCGAGCCGGTCCGCGAGGAGCCCGTACCGGACGAGCCGCCGGTGCGCGACGGCTGCGGACGCGGCCCGGAACCCCCGGCCGTACGGCGCTCACCGCGCTCGGTCCTGAAAGGCCGATCGAACCGCTCCGTACGGTCCAGTTGCTCGGTGTACCGCGAGGTCGGACGGTCGACCTCGATCCGGTCCCGCTGGGCCGGAGTCCTGGTCTCCGACAGCCCCTGCGCCTCACGGGCCGCGATCTCCTTGAGCCGCATCGAGAGCTGGAGCGTGCTCGGACGCTCCTCGGGATCCTTCGCCAGACAGGCCCGCAGCAGCGGGGCGAGAGCGTCCGGTACCCCCTGGAGGTGCGGCTCCTCGTGCACCACCCGGTACAGCATGACCTCCGAACCGCCGTGCCCGAAGGGGGAGTCCGCGGTCGCCGCGTACGCGAGTGTCGCCCCCAGCGCGAACACGTCCGTCGCCGGGGTGACCGCCACCCCGCGCACCTGCTCCGGCGCGAGAAAGCCGGGGGAGCCCACCGCCGTGCCCACATGGGTGAGGGTGCTCGCCCCGGTCGCCCAGGCGATTCCGAAGTCGATGATGCGCGGGCCCTTGGGGGAGAGCAGGATGTTCGACGGCTTCAGGTCCCGGTGGACGACACCGGCCTCGTGCACCGCGACCAGCCCCTCGGAGAGCGCGGCCCCGATCGAGGCCACCTCGGCGGCCAGGAGCACACCCTCCTCCGCGACCTTGTCGTGCAGGGAGGGACCGGGGACGTACTGCGTGGCGAACCAGGGCCGTTCGGCCTCCAGGTCGGCGGCGACCAGCCGTGCCGTACACCCGCCGCGGATCCGCCGGGCGGCCGACACCTCGCGCGCGAAACGGGACCTGAACTCCTGGTCCTCCGCCAGGTCGGGCCGGATCACCTTCAGCGCGACGCGCTGGCCCCGGCGGTCGGAGCCCAGATAGACGACGCCCATGCCGCCCGCTCCGAGCCGCCGGTGCAGCCTGAACGAGCCGACGACACGCGGATCCTCGCGCCGGAGCCGCATCATCGCCATTGTCCGTCCCCTGCCTACGGTGGGGAGGCCCCACCCCATATCTCACGGTGTGGAGGCCCCACTCCGCTTGCCCGACCGGCCTGGGACCGATCGTCCGTTTTGACGTGGCACAGCTTACGTATCCCCGCCCCGGTGCGCTCATAGGCCGCGCCCTCCCGCGCCGAACGATTGTCGGCGCGCGGCGGGAATCGCGAAGCGCGGTCGGGGGACGCCGGATCCCGTCTCCCCGGCCGTGTGGAGTCGCCAACGGAGCCTCACGGCAGGGCGGTTGACTCGACGCCGGCCGGGCGGCCGGAGCCGGCGTTCGCGTCGGCCAGACCACGCGTACGGGCGAAGTCATGGCAAGCCGGGCGGGCCGCCGTGCGGCGACGGCCGCGCGCCGACGGACGGCGGAAGTGAGCGAAGTCACCGCTCGGAGAGCTGTCCGGCGGCGGCCGGGTCGGCGCCGGGCGGGCGGGGCGGATCCGGGGGGAGACCGGGACGGTCCGGGCCGGGCGGAACCGCCCCTGGGCGCGTCCCGGCCGCCGCCTTTGGGCCTCCCCTCGGGGAAACCCCCAAGTCCCGGCGGTGTTTCTCCACCCAGGGGAGTACGCACCGGGGCGGTGGCTCATCCTCCGGGAGGCCCGGGAATCGGTACGCGGGCATGACGACCAGGGGCCGCCGGAAACCTAAAGTTGTGGTCAAGCGGCGGGTGCAGCACTCGTCCCCCGAGGTCAGACACCCGCCGCTCTTATACGAACAGGAGAGGAACCATGGCGGATACGGCAACGCGGACCATGATCCGCACGCAGGGACGCAGGGCTTCCGCCGCGTTCGGCGGCCGTCCGTCCGGCCGCCGTCACCCCTTGGTGGCGACGGCGATGGTACTTCCCCTGGCCGCACTGCTGCTCTTCGTCTTCGGAGGCTGGGACGCAGTAGTGACACAGGCGTCGTCCGTGGGCGTGATGCTGGGGCGCTGAGCGGCGCCCCGGACCCGGAAGAGCGGTCCGGGTCGGGGACATCCGGCCATAACCCCGTGGGGACGGGGGTGCGGCGGACGGCAGCAATGGCCGGTCAGCTGGGGAGCTGACCGGCCATCGCGTTGCCCGGCTCCTGGCCGGCGGCCCCCCGTCATTCCAGCCCGTACGCCGTCCGAGGACGGACGTCACGGCGGACACCGGCGCCGGAGCGCGAGGCCCGGCTCCTCCACCGCGACGGTCGTACCGCGCGTACGCTCCCTGACGGAGACGGACGCGTACGGGGGAGAAGACATGACCGCGACCATCGTGGACCTGCTCGCCGGCGCGGCACGGGACGCGGCGCACCGCCACCGCGCGGCCCGGCCGTGCGCGGGCTGTGAGCAGACCGAGGACGTGCTCGCGGAGCGGGCGGACGGGGTGGTCGTACGGCACGGGCCCGCCGTGGCCAAAGCGCACGACCCCGAGACCGACCCCGAAGGACACCGCGCCCGCCTCGCGGTCGCCGCGCACCCCCGGCTTGCCGGGATCCTGCTCCCACCGCTCACCCCGCCATCGCCGCCGCTCCCGCGGAACGCGCACCGCGGACCCGTCACCACCTGGCCTTACGGTGTGCCCGTCGACCCGGCGGACCCCGATGCGGCCCCCTGGGAAGAGGCCGCCGCGCTCCTCGCCCGGCTGCACTCCGTCGGCCCCGCCACCCTGCCGGGGCCGCTCCCACCCATGCGCGGGCCCGCCAAGGCGGCTCGCGCCCTCGCGCGGATGAGGGCGGTCGCGGGCGCACACCCGGCCGTGGCGGACATCGAGCGCGCCTGGGCACGGCTGCCCGCCTGGGCACGGGACGAGGCCCCGTCCCCCCGGCGCGCCTTCCTCTGCCACGGCGACCTCCACCTCGGCCAACTCGTCCGCCATCCCGCCCCCGCCGGCCCCTGGCTGCTGATCGACGTCGACGACCTCGGACTGGGCGACCCGGCCTGGGACCTGGCCCGCCCCGCCGCCTGGTACGCGGCCGGACTGCTGTCCCCGGAGATCTGGGCACGATTCCTCGGCGCGTACCGGGCCGCGCGGGGGCCGGCGATCGCCCACGGCGACCCCTGGGCCCAACTCGACGTCCCCGCCCGCGCCCTGACCGTCCAGACCGCTGCCCTCTCCCTCGTGAAGGCCGCCGCGGAACAGCGCGAACCGGATGAGGTGGATCAGGCCGTGCTGGACGCCTGTGCCCGAATCGCCGCTCTCCCACCGGAGTTGGAGTCCGCGCCTCCGTCGTAGGCTGATCCCGTCCGCCGGACCCGTATTCCGGCGGTGTGGACCGAACGGCGAGGAGCTGAGCCCAACGATGCAGTGTCCCAAGTGCCACGCGGCGATGCACACATACAATCGCAATGGCGTACAGATCGAGCAGTGCAGCGGCTGCCGGGGGATATTCCTCGACTACGGCGAGCTGGAGGCCCTCACCCGCCTTGAGTCGCAGTGGACGCAGCAGGCTCCGCCCGCGCCGCCGGCCCCCCAGGCGTATCCGGCCGCTCCGGCGCCCGCCTGGGGCGCGGGGCACCACGGCGGGCACCACGGTGGCCACCACCGCAACAAGGGCTTCGGCCGCATGCTCTTCTCGTCCTGAGCGGCTGCTGAATCCGGCGGCGACATGAAGAAGCCCCGGCCGTCCGACGGCCGGGGCTTCCCGCTGGTGCGCGATACTGGGATTGAACCAGTGACCTCTTCCGTGTCAGGGAAGCGCTCTCCCGCTGAGCTAATCGCGCGGGATCGGAACCGAGGATCGAACAGACCCGGCCTCCTCCACGGCAGACCCGGTCGATCGGACGATTCCGGCGGCTCACACCGCCTGTGGTGCATATGCGTGCGCGATACTGGGATTGAACCAGTGACCTCTTCCGTGTCAGGGAAGCGCTCTCCCGCTGAGCTAATCGCGCTGAGAATCCGGCTGGATCCAGTGGACGATACTGGGATTGAACCAGTGACCTCTTCCGTGTCAGGGAAGCGCTCTCCCGCTGAGCTAATCGTCCTTGGAGGTGGAGACGGGATTTGAACCCGTGTAGACGGCTTTGCAGGCCGTTGCCTCGCCTCTCGGCCACTCCACCCGGAGTGCGGGGGTTCGGGAAGATCCCCCAACTTCGAGCGGACGACGAGATTCGAACTCGCGACCCTCACCTTGGCAAGGTGATGCTCTACCAACTGAGCCACGTCCGCCTGTCGTTTCCGGACCGCGTGAGCGGCCCGGCGACGTGTTGAACTCTAGCGGATTACCGGGCCAGCACAAAAACGCGTTTCCGCAGCGTGCTGAGGTGTGTTCGCGCCGCGGCGGCCCGCCCGACGCCTCCCGGACGCCCCTGACCGGCCCGTCCTTCATCCGCCCGTCGCCATTTCGGCGCCCTTCCGGTACGGGTCTGCCGTGCATCCGTGCCGGTCATAGACTCGCAGACGTGCACCGCCTCCCTCCGCTGGCCCGCTTCGGGCAGCTGATCGCCACCGGCCTCCGGGATGTCACCGACGACCCCGCGGCACTCGACTCCACGGGGTTCTGGGCCGTCGCGGCCGATTTCGAGGGCGGTCTGACGTGTGCCCGCTTCGACGATGTCCGTACGGAACCGGTGCCCGCGCCCGTACCCGGAGGGTGGCGCGGGCCGGACGCCGGGCGGTGGACGTCGTCGCTGGACCGGGACGCCTATGTCGCGGGCGTACGCCGCGTCCGCGAGTACATCGCGACCGGCGAGGTCTACCAGGCCAACCTCTGCCGCGTGCTGTCCGCGCCGCTGCCCGCCCCGGACTCCGCCGACGTCGACGCGCTGACCGCGCTCCTCGCGCGCGGCAACCCCGCCCCGTACGCCGGAACGATTCGGCTTCCCGGCCACGGAGTGGAGATCGCCACCGCCTCGCCCGAGCTGTATCTCCGCCGCACCGGCGTCACCGTCGAGTCCGGCCCGATCAAGGGCACCGGCCGCACCCCCGCCGACCTGCTGGAGAAGGACCACGCGGAGAACGTCATGATCGTGGACCTCGTCCGCAACGACCTGGGACGCGTCTGCGCCCCCGGCACCGTCACCGTGCCCGAGCTGTGCGCGATCGAGGCCCATCCGGGACTGGTCCACCTCGTGTCGACCGTACGCGGCGAACTCCGCCCCGAAGCGGGCTGGCGGCACCTCTTCGACGCCACCTTCCCGCCCGGCTCGGTCACCGGAGCGCCCAAGTCCAGCGCCCTCGGGATCATCGACGCGCTGGAGCCCGTGCCCCGCGGACCGTACTGCGGGGGCATCGGCTGGGTCGACGCCGACCGCGGCACGGGCGAGCTGGCCGTCGGCATCCGCACCTTCTGGATCGACCGCACCGACCCGGCCGGCCCGATGCTGCGATTCGGCGCCGGCGCGGGAATCACCTGGGGCTCCGACCCCGAACGCGAATGGGACGAGACCGAACTCAAGGCGTCCAGACTCCTAGCGATAGCGTCGGGCGCGGACGCCGGAGCGTATCCGGGGGCGCACACGACGGCGTACGAGACGATCAGCGCGGAAGGACCGGTCAGACGATGAAACTGTGGGTCAACGGTGGGCTCAAGGACGCCGACGAAGCCCGGGTGTCCGTACTCGACCACGGTCTCACCGTCGGCGACGGGGTCTTCGAGACGGTCAAGACCACGCACGGACAGCCATTCGCCCTCACCCTCCACCTCGAACGACTGACGCGCTCCGCCCGTGGCCTCGGGCTCCCCGAACCCGACCATGACGAGGTCCGCCACGCCTGCGCCGCCGTACTGGCCGCCAACCCGACGGAACGGGGACGGCTGCGCATCACCTACACCGGAGGGCTCTCCCCGCTCGGCTCCGACCGCGGCACCGCGGGCCCGACCCTCGTGGTCGCGCTCGGCACGAGCGGCCGGCGCCCCGACACCACCGCCGTGATCACCGTCCCCTGGACCCGCAACGAGCGCGGCGCGCTGACCGGGCTGAAGACCACCTCGTACGCGGAGAACGTCGTCGCCCTCGCGAGGGCGACCGGGCAGGGCGCGTCCGAGGCGCTCTTCGCCAACACCGCCGGGCGGCTCTGCGAGGGCACCGGCTCCAACGTCTTCGTCGTGGTCGACGGCGAACTGCACACCCCGCCCGTCTCCTCCGGCTGTCTCGCGGGCATCACCCGCGCCCTCACGGTCGAGTGGACCGGGGCCAGGGAGACCGAGCTGCCGTTCGACGTGCTGGAGCGGGCCGACGAGGTCTTCCTGACCTCCAGCCTCCGTGATGTGCAGGCGGTCCACCGGATCGACGGCCGTGTCCTGGACGAGGCTCCCGGTCCGGTCACGGCCAAGGCAATGCGGGTCTTCGACGAACGCGCGGCGGCCGACCCCGACCCGAGGATCCCGTGAGGATCCGCTGGTGCTGTGGCCGGAGAGGTTTGCCGTGGGCCCGCGGCGTCCGGTGCGGTGCGAGGCGGAGGTCCGCGGCTCGTACTCGCCGTACTCGCGCGGTCCGGCAACGCGGCGTGGGGGTACCTCCCGGGCCGCAGGGCCCAGCATGGGGGTACCTCCCGGGCCGCAGGGCCCAGGGGGAGCAGGGCGTCGCGGCCGGCGAACGTTTCCGGTCACAGCGCCAGCGCGCCGCCCGGCTCCGTGAAACCGCGTGACGCGCGGCCCCGCGACTGGGTAGAACACCCCTGATGACCACCACCCTGCGGCCGACCGGGCCGCTCCAGCAGGAGGCCGACGGCGCGCGGTCGCGCGGCTACGAGGTCTGCGTCAACAGCCGTCCCGTCGGCGCGATCGAGATCGCCACCCTGCCCACGTTCCGCCCGCCGGCGGGCACGATCCGCTCGCTCCGGATCGACGAGGCCGACCGGCGGCGGGGCAGGGGCACCGTGGCGGCGCTCGCCGCCGAGGAGGTGCTGCGCGGCTGGGGCTGCGGCCGGGTGCAGGTGTCCGTGCCGCCGGACGCGGTCGCCGCCACCCGCCTCGCCACCGTCCTGGGCTACGTGGAGCGCGGTCGCAACATGCTCAAGCACCTCGACGCGGAACCGCCGGCCCCGCCCGCCGGCGTACGGGCCCGGCCGATGACCGAGCCCGAGTTCCGGGCGTGGCGGGTGAGGGCCGTGGAGACGTACGCCCGGAACTGGATCGAACGCGGCCTCTCGCCCGACGAGGCCCGAGCCAAGTCGGAGGGCGACCACCGCGCCCTCCTGCCCGAGGGCCAGGCCACCCCTGGAGTACGGATGGAGGTCCTCCTCGACGGCGACGGAATCGCCGGGCATCTCTTCCTCGGACGGAGCGAGGTCCTCCCCGGCGAGCGGGGCGCGTACGTGTACGACGTCGAGGTCGCCGAGGAACGGCGGGGACGCGGATACGGGCGTGCCCTGATGCTGCACGCCGAACGTTGCGCACTGGAGGCCGGGACGCGCCTGCTCGGCCTGCACGTCTTCGCGGGCAACACCCCGGCGCTGAGGCTCTATGAGTCGCTCGGCTACCGGACGACGGCCGTCAACTCCGTCAAACAACTCCTCTGAGCGGTTACGGCGGATCCGGCCGCCGGCCCTTCTGCCGGGCGACGCCCGCGGCCGGCTCGGACGGCGTCGCGAAAGGGGACGCACGTCAGCGGGCCCTTGCTGAGGGACCTCCGCCACCCGCTCGCCCGGGGCGCGCCGGGCACCACCCGGTTCCGGTGAGCCCGCCTGGTGAGCCCGCCCGGCAGGGTCGGGCGGCCGCGGGCCGACCCGTACGCGCGGGCGCGCCCGAGAACGCGCGTGCGTACCCCTGAACGCGGGTGCGGGCCTACCCGGTGGTCAGCAGCCGGTCCGCGATCTCCTCGATACGGGCCCGCAGTCCCTCCTGGCTCTTGCCGCCGTCGAGGCGCTCGCCGCCGATGACGTACGTCGGGGTGCCGGTCACGCCGATCGCCTTGCCCTCCGCGTGGTCGGAGTCGACGATCAGGATGTGTCGGCCGTCGATCAGCGCGGTCTCGAACTCGTCGGCGTTCAAGTCCAGTTTGCGTGCGGCGTCCAGCAGGACAGCCTCGCCCCCGCGGTTCAGCTCCTCGACCCGCCCGAGCACCGCCTCGACGTACGCCCAGCCCTGCCCCTGTTCCGCCGCCTCCTCCGCGGCCTGGGCCGCGGCGAAGGAGTGCCGGTGCTTCTCCAGGGGGAAGTGCCGCAGCCGCACCTCGATCCGGTCGCCGTAGCGCTCGCGCAGGGCCTGCACATCGCCGAGTGCGGTAAGGCAGTCGGGACACTGGAGTTCGCACCAGACGTCGAGGACGACGGGACGGGCGGTGGTGGAGTCGCTCATGGGACAAGTCTCCCAGCCGGGGGCCGCGACGGACCAGCGGGGGACGGACCGTGATCGTTCCGGCGGTCCGCGACCTCGCACCTGGGGAGGAGGCCGTCCCGGAGATCTCCCTGAAGTGGGACGCGAACATGGCCCGTACACCCTGGGTCGGTGCAGGATGGAAGGGACGTAAACGCACATGCCCGCCGAAGGCTGGAGGCCCGGATGATTGCCGAGACCATTTGCTCCGCGGTGTCCGCGGCGGGCCTGGGCATCGCCGCGATCACGGCGTACCGCAAGCGATTCCTCACCGCGACCAGAATCGCCGCCTACTCCCTGATCCCGATCGGCCTGGTCCTGACCGGGGCCGTCGAATGGGCCGTCGACACCGCGTTCAGCCTGACCGCCTGGGTCGGATTCGGGCTGCTGGGCGGAGCGTGGCTGCTGTTCCTGGCGACCCGCGCCGTCGAACGGCGCAAGGGCATCACCAGCCGCAAGGACCGCAAGGCGGCGCGGGCGGCGGAGCGCGCGGCCGTGGCCCCCACGGCGTCCGCGCCCTCACTCGGCGCGGGCGGCGGGGCCCGTGGGAGCGACCGTCCCGCCGCGAAGCCGAAGGCGTCCGGCACGGGAGCCTCGGACGACTTCAGCGATATCGAGGCGATCCTCAAGAAGCACGGCATCTGAGCCGTTCGGCGCGATCCGGGCCGTCGAAGCGGATTCCGGCCGTCCGGCGCGATCGGAGCCGGGCGCCGGACCTTCTCAGTACGTGAGACGAGGGCCCGGATTTCGATGAACTCCCCTCGTCGGCATGTGTGTTGTTCGATCATCGGGGTCGGCTCTGCGTCATCATCACCCCGAGATGCTCGATACCTCCCGGGGTAAGCCCCCCACGCCGACCAAAGAGCCGCGAGGCTGTCTCTTCGCGCTCTCCCAGCCGCCCCTGATGATCTTCCTCACGGTCATCGGCGTGCTGTTGCTCATGGCCGCCGTCCACGATCTCTTCCTGTTGTGAAGGGCGGCCCGTCAGTGACGAACGACGACGAGAACGACGAGAACGACGAGAGTGACGGATACGAAGGAAACGGCGTAAGCGGTGACGACGGCGACAGCGACGACGGCACGGGCCCGCGGCGGGCCCGGCCGGGCCGGCGGGGCTCAGCCCGCCGCTTCCTTGCGCCGCGCGCGGTACGCCGCCACATGGAGCCGATTGCCGCAGGTACGGCTGTCGCAGTAGCGGCGGGAGCGGTTGCGCGAGAGGTCGACGAAGGCCCGGCCGCAGTCCGGGGCCTCACAGCGCCGCAGCCGCTCCTGCTCACCCGCGACGACGATGAAGGCCAGCGCCATCCCGCCGTCGGCCGCGAGATGGTCGGCGACGGAGGCGCCCGGCGCGAAGTAGTGCACATGCCAGTCGTAGCCGTCGTGATCGGTCAGCTGGGGGGTGGTGCCCGCCGCCGCCACCAGTTCGTTGACGAGTTCCGCCGCCACCCGGCTCTCGGAAGCCGTGAAGATGTCCGAGAACCGGGTGCGTACCCCATGTACCGCTTGGAGATCCCGGGCGCTCAGCTCGCCCACATCGCTGATGGAGTGCGCCCGGACGAATTCGTCCAACGCGCCGACATCCCCCAGCCCGTCGGTCCGGTCGCCCTCTGGTGCCGTGTTCAGCAAGTCGACGACCATGTCGAGGGCAATTCGGGTGTCGTGAGGGATCAGCACGATTCGCTCCATGGACTGCTGCGGGCCGGTGCCCGCCGAATTGCGCTGACTCTAGCGGCTCGGTCGGACACGCATCGGCGCCGTCACCGCGTGAATACGCGGTGACGGCGCCGAAGTCCGCCATATGTGATTGTCCGCGCGGCGCCGTCTCCCCGAGTCGGACGGCGCCGTGCAGCTCTCGGCCTGGCTCAGCTTTCGGCCAGGATGTGCGAGAGTTCCGTGTCGAGATCGAAGTGGCGATGCTCGGTGCCTGGTGGCACCGCCGCGTCGGTCCTCTTCAGGAACGACTCAAGGGCCCGCGCCGGGGCTTCGAGCAGTGCTTCGCCTTCCGGGGAGCTGAGCGCGATGCAGACGACGCCTTGGCCGTGGCTCCGGGAGGGCCAGACTCTGACGTCGCCCGTGCCGGTGGGCCGGTGAAGCCCCTCGGCGAGAAGGTCGCGGGCGAAGACCCATTCGACCGTCTCTTCGGCTCCGGTGTGGAAGGTGGCGTGCACGGCATAAGGATCGGCCGTGTCATACCGCAGGCCCGCGGGTACAGGCAGTGAAGACTCGCTCGATACAACGAGGCGCAGGTGCAGCTCGCAGCTGACCGTGGTGTTCATAAGCGCCAGGGCCTTTCGCTCAGTGTGCGCTCGGGGATTCGCACGTCGGCGAAATCGACATGCCACCTACGGTGCCGTTGTAAACCCCTCTGACCGTTTTGTGATCCTTCATGTCGCTCGTCCGGCGGTGCATTACCTTCTGTTATACGGCCATTCCGGTGACGTGCTCCAATCCGGTAGGTTTACCTTCATGAATGCGGAGAGTGAGCGGGGAGAGGCCCTCGGAACAACGGCCTCGGCTCCCGTGGCGGGGGATGTCACGGCGGGGGACAGGAGGGCGGGGAAACATATGGCGGGGGAGAGCGCGAAAGAGAGCGCCGACGCGGCTCAGGGGGACGTGCAGGGTGACGCTCACGGGGACTCCGGGAACGACGCGAAGCCGGAGGCGCCGCTCGGATCCCGGGCGCCGCACTTCATCAAGCGCTCCAAGCCGCTTCATCTGAGCTGGCAGGTCGGCGTCTTCCTCGTCGGTCTCGCCGTGGTCGGCGCGGGTGTCGCGATGCTCGTGCTCCCCGGACCCGGCTGGTTCGTGATCTTCGGCGGTATGGCGATCTGGGCCACCGAGTTCGTCTGGGCCCAGCTGGTGCTGCGATGGACCAAGCGCAAGGTCACCGAGGCGGCCCAGCGGGCGCTCGATCCCAGGGTCCGGCGGCGGAACATCATCCTCACGACGGTCGGCGTCGTGATCTGCGTGGTGCTGGCCGGGATCTACCTCTGGAAGTTCGGCCTCGTCATGCCGTGGAAGATCGAGGAGTGAGCGAATCCCTGTCGGGAGCACCGCTGACATGCGGTAATGTTTGCGCTGCGTTCCCGGGCGATTAGCTCAGCGGGAGAGCGCTTCGTTCACACCGAAGAGGTCACTGGTTCGATCCCAGTATCGCCCACGCATACGGGGGCGGGGAGCCGCATCCACGCGGCTCCCCGCCCCCGTACCCGCCCGCCGTCCGGTGTTCCGGCGGTTCAGTGCATACGCCCCAGGGTGTCCCTGAGCCTGCGGGCGTCCCGCAGCCTCTGCTCGTAGGTCGCCCCCACGCCCAGGAGCAGCAGACCCGCCAGCGCGGGCGGCAGCCAGCGGGGGAGCGCCCCCACGACCTGGACGACATACGGCGCCAGCTCGTGCAGGGCGACCAGCGCGAGAACCGCGCCGCCGAGCACCAGCAGCGCCTGCAGCCGCAGCCGAGCGCCGACGAGCGTCACCACGAGCGCCGCGACGCCCAGCAGCAGCGGCCGGATCCAGTGCTCGTCGCCCCAGGCCGTGGCGAGGCTCGGCAGCAGTGTCGCGGCCAGCCCGGGGCCGTACGCGGCCCAGGACGACGCATCGGCGTCACGGCGGCGGCGCAGCACACCGACGGCGAGCGCCGGCACGGTCACCGGCAGGGTGTACGCCTCCGGGACGGTCACCTCCGACGCCGCCAGCCGCACCCAGGCGGCCAGGACGAAGAGCACCGCCGCGGTGTACGAGGCCGCCTGCCGCCGCTCCGGCCGGATGGCCGTGCCGACGGCGATCACCCCGCCCAGCGCCAGCACCAGGGCGAGCGTCGGGCCGTGCTCCGCGGCGAGGACGGCCCCCAGCAGCCCCACAGCCGCCCCGGTGGCCTCCAGCGGCACCGTGAGCCGGCCCGGCGCCGCCGGAGGCCGGGAAACCACCACCGCCACCGTCGCGGGCACGAGGAGGACCACCAGTCCCGTCTGAGGGGACTCCAGCCCGGCGGCCTCGGAGACGGCGATCAGCAGCCAGGTCCAGAAGACGGCGGCGGCGGACGCGAGGATCGAACGGACCGCGTACGGGGCGCGTGAGACGACCGCCGCGGCCGTCAGCGCCACGGCCAGGGTCCCGAGCACCGTGAACGTCGCCGGACGCGTGGCGAGCGACAGGAGCCCGAGACTCACCGCACCCGTCAGCCCGCAGCCCAGGGCGACGCCCACGGCGGCCGGGGCGCGCCGGGCGGTCCACTCGGGACGCGTGGTGAGCGCGATCGCGCCCAGGGCGATGAACAGCAGGAACGCCACGGCGGCCGGATACCCGGCCCCGAAGGCGACCGGTGCCGTCACCAGAGCGCCCCACCCGAGCCCGATGGCCGCGCCACCGGCGGCGGCCCGCTTGCCCGCCTCCGACAGACGCACCGGAGCGCTCGCCGCCGGTGTCCGGACGCCCCATCCGGTGCCGGTACCGCCCTCGGGCCCTCCCACGGGCCCGGTGGTCGGCGCGGGGCGCTCGGAGTGAGCCTCCTCCGCCCAGACCTTCTCCGCCCTGACCTTCTCGGGCCTGACCTTCTCGGGCTGGGCTTTCTCGGGCCGGGCTTTCTCGGGCCGGGCTTTCTCGGGCTGGATGTTCTCGGGCCGGGCTTCCTCCGCCCCGCCGGCCCCCGCGGCCGCCGCCGGGGCCTGTGCCGCCGAGTCCGCCGTCCGAACCTCTTCCGGCCCCGGCGCCGCCGTACGGCGCGCGTACACGGCCAGGACGCCCGCCATCATCAGCAGGGTCACCGGCACGGAAGCCGCCGACACGCCCGAGATGTCCGCGCCGAGCGCGTCACGGAGGTTCGACGGGGGCCCCTCCCAGAGGTCCGGGAGGATCGTCACGGGGCTGACCAGGGAGAGGACGAGCAGCGGGAGAACCGTGAGCGCGGCCAGGGCGTGGACGGCCGCCGAGGCCGCCGCCAGGCCCGCCGCCGACCGGCCGGGCGGACCCGACCGCACGAGAACCAGCCCGACGACGGCCGACAGGGCGGCCCCGCACAGCACATACGCCGGGACGGCCCAGCCGCCGGGGAACACCTCCCTCACCACACCGCCGACACCCGCCACCAGGGCGAGACCGGCCACCACGGAGGGCGCCTCGGCGGCCGACGGCGCACGCCGGGCCGCGAAGAGGGCCACCGCGGCCCCCACCACGAGCAGTACGGCGGCCCGGAGCGCGTCGGACGGAGCCTCGGCCACCGCCGACTGGAGCAGCCCGAGCAGCAGCGCCCAGCAGCCGGCCGTCCACGCCGTCACGGTGGCGAGAGCCCGTACGCTCGTGGGCTTCGCCCACAGCGCGACCACGACGTCGAACGCGGCCGTCGCCAGCAACGCCCACTCCAGCGGAATCGCGTCCAGGTCCGCGGTCACGGCCCAGAGCACCAGCGGAAGCTGTGCCGCGGCCACCGCGACCGGCAGCGGGAGCCGCAGCGGCCTCAGCCGTATCCCGTACGCGGCCCACAGCATCGCCAGGACCGCCGAGGCCCACGCCGAGTAGGCCAGCCCGTCCCTGTCCGGGAGCGCGACCCGGTGCAGCGCGTACGCGTCCAGCACCGTCAGCGCCAGACCGAGGGCGGCCACCGCCTCCGCCGTGGAGGAGAGGTTGCGCCGCAGCAGCGCCACCGGCGCCGCCAGCGCGGCCACCGTCACCGTGCCGAGCACCGCCGACCGTCCGCCGATCCCCATCTCGCCCCAGCTCACCAGAGTGAACGCGATCGCCGCGATCGTCAGGAGAGTCCCGCCCAGAGCGAGCAGCAGATTCTGCACACTCGGCGACGAGGTCTCGCCGGGACGCCCGGCCACGGGCGGTACGGCGAACGCCCGGCCGCCCCCCGGCGGCGCGACGGGCGGTTGGAGCACGGCGAGCAGCCAGGCGCGGCGGGCCAGCAACTGGGTCCTGCGGGCGTCCAGTCGAACCAGTTCACGATCGAGGATCACCAGTTCCTCGGCGGGCGGCAGAGGCGGCGGAAGGGTCGTCATAGCCGGAGTGTGGCCCCCGCCGCACCGCTCGGCATGGGCGCGGATACTCAGGTCCCGGATGAGTACCCGCCCGAGCCTCTCCGGCGCGCAGACTTGAACCATGGACTGGTGCCGCTACCGCTTCCACACCGTCTGGGACCTGACCGCCCGGCCCGACGCCGTCTACGACGTACTCGACCGCGCCGAGGAGTACCCCCGCTGGTGGCCCCAGATCCGCGAGGTGATCCCGCTCGACGAGCACAGCGGCACCGCGCGCTTCCGCTCCTTCCTCCCGTACGAACTGCTGGTCACCGCCCACGCGGTACGTCGCGACCCGGCGGCCCTGATCCTCGAGATCGGGATGGAGGGCGACCTGGAGGGCTGGGCGCGCTGGACGCTCGCACCGCGGGGAACCGGCACCCGCGCCGTCTACGACCAGGAGGTCGAGGTCCGCAAACCCCTGATGAGACGGCTGGCCCTGCCCTGCCGCCCGGTCTTCCGCGCCAACCACGCCGCCATGATGCGCGGCGGGCGGCGCGGGATCGCCGCCCGTCTCTCCGGGGGCGGCCCGCGGAAAGAGATTTGAAGGCGAGCCGCCGTGGCCTGTATGGTTCAGTCCGTTCCCGGGCGATTAGCTCAGTGGGAGAGCGCTTCGTTCACACCGAAGAGGTCACTGGTTCGAACCCAGTATCGCCCACCGGGAAGGCCGGTCCGTCGATGACGGACCGGCCTCTTGCGTATGGCGGCTTGTGTACGGCGGCCGTCACACGCGTCAGGCCGCGGCGGGCAGTTCCGGGCGCAGCGGCCAGGCCGGGTCCACCGCCTCCGGGGTGCCGCCGCGTGCGAACCACGCCTGCAGCCCCCGCGCCTGGGACGCGTGCCATACCGCCTGGAGCGTATGCAGCTCGGGGGGTGAGAGCCGCTCCAGCCGCGCCGCGAACCGGTGGCCCACCGCGCGGGTCACCTCCAGCGCCGCCATCGCGTCGGCGGCCGCGTCATGCGCGCCGTCCGGCACGACCTCGTACTGCTCGCACAGATCGGCGAGCCTACGGCGGCCCTTGCGGTAGCGGTCCAGCTGCTTGTCCAGCACTCTCGGATCCAGCACGCACAGCGGCGAGTTCTCCAGATAGCGGGACAGCGACGTCGCGCGGTGCCGCCGCAGCTCGCGGTCGAGAAGCGTCAGATCGAACGGCGCGTTCATCACCACCAGCGGACGGGCGGCGGCGCACTGCCCGGCCAGCGCCCTCGCGATCTCCTCCATCACCGGCGCCGGCCAACGGCCGTTGCGCTGAACGTGGTCGTCGGTCAGACCGTGCACCTCGGTCGCCGCGGGCGGCACCGGGACGCCGGGATTGACCAGCCAGCGCGTCACCCGCGGACGCCCCTCCGCGCTGTCCTGGACCACCAGCGCGGCCGACACGATGCGGTCCTCCTCGACGTCGACCCCTGTGGTCTCCGTGTCAAACGCGGCCAATGGGCCGTCGTACCAGCGTTTCATCCCCGAACTCCTCGCACACGCACGGCAGATGGCGAGATCCCCCTGCACGATTCGGTGATACCCGGGCCGTTTGCGCCGTACGCGGGGCGGTGACGACACAGATGACGGGCAGTGAATTCCGTTGCCCCTTCAGGAACTTCCACGCCATACGACGCCATCCGCGACCGTCCGACGGCCGCCGCGCGCCGCCCACGCCCGGGCGGCTGCCACGGGGCCCGCCACCGGCTCCCTGCCCGCACGCGCGCGCCGCGCGCGTGCGCTGTCCAGCGGGACGAGCCCTGCGAGCCGGCCGTGACCGGCTCGCGGCGCTCCGGGCCGCGTGGGGCGGGGAGCGTATGGCCGCGGGCGCCAGCGGGGGCCGGGGCGCGGTACGCCGGGGTGGCGCTGGGGGAGGACCCGTACCCGTACGGCGGGCCGCGCCCGTCCCGCCGGAGCGCCGATCCGTCTCGCCGGGCGGCTGGAGAGCCGGTACGGGTTCCGGCGGGACGGCCACGCGACGGACGTGCCGCCCGTGACTGTGGACGTGCCGCCTGCGCAGGTGGACGGAGCGGAGCGGGACCGGCCGCTCACGTCGCTCCCCGAGAGCCCGGCCCATCCGGAGGCCCCCCGACGGCCGCGGCTGCTGATCCGCAGGCTCGACGGCAAACCGTTTCGCGGGCGGACCCCGAGGCTCGGTACGATTCAGACGCGCTCAGTGTCCGCTGGCGCGACCCCCTTCGTCAGGAGAGACCGGTGTCAGACGTCCGTGTGATCATCCAACGCGATTCCGAGCGGGAAGAGCGCGTGGTGACCACGGGCACGACGGCCGCGGATCTCTTCTCGGGGGAGCGCGCCGTCATCGCCGCGCGCGTCGCGGGCGAGCTGAAGGACCTCGCGTACGAGATCGGGGACGGCGAGGAGGTCGAGCCCGTCGAGATCTCCTCCGAGGACGGCCTGAACATTCTGCGGCACTCCACCGCCCACGTCATGGCACAGGCCGTGCAGGAGCTGTTCCCGGAGGCCAAGCTCGGCATCGGCCCGCCCGTCAAGGACGGCTTCTACTACGACTTCGACGTCGAGAAGCCGTTCACGCCCGAGGACCTCAAGGCCGTCGAGAAGCGGATGCAGGAGATCCAGAAGCGCGGCCAGAGGTTCTCGCGCCGGGTGGTGACCGACGAGTCGGCCCGCGAGGAGCTGGCGGACGAGCCGTACAAGCTGGAGCTGATCGGGCTCAAGGGATCGGCCTCCGGAGACGACGGCGCGGATGTCGAGGTCGGCGCGGGCGAGCTCACGATCTACGACAACCTGGACGCGAAGACCGGCGAACTGTGCTGGAAGGACCTCTGCCGGGGTCCGCACCTGCCCACCACCCGGAACATCCCGGCGTTCAAGCTCATGCGGAACGCCGCCGCGTACTGGCGGGGCAGCGAGAAGAACCCGATGCTCCAGCGGATCTACGGCACCGCCTGGCCGTCCAAGGAGGAGCTGAAGGCCCACCTCGAATTCCTCGCGGAGGCCGAGAAGCGCGACCACCGCCGCCTCGGCACCGAACTGGACCTCTTCTCTGTCCCCGAGGAGATCGGCTCCGGCCTCGCCGTCTTCCATCCGCGCGGCGGCATCGTGCGCCGCGTCATGGAGGACTACTCGCGCAAGCGGCACGAGGAGGAGGGGTACGAGTTCGTCTACACCCCGCACGCCACCAAGGGCGCGCTCTTCGAGAAGAGCGGCCACCTGGACTGGTACGCGGAGGGCATGTACCCGCCCATGCAGCTCGACGGCGGCACGGACTACTACCTCAAGCCCATGAACTGCCCGATGCACAACCTGATCTTCGACGCGCGGGGACGCTCCTACCGTGAGCTGCCGCTCCGCCTGTTCGAGTTCGGGACGGTGTACCGGTACGAGAAGTCCGGCGTCGTCCACGGTCTGACGCGGGCACGCGGCTTCACCCAGGACGACGCGCACATCTACTGCACCCGTGAGCAGATGGCGGAGGAGCTGGACCGCACCCTCACCTTCGTCCTCAACCTGCTGCGGGACTACGGGCTGACCGACTTCTATCTGGAGCTGTCGACCAAGGACCCGGAGAAGTACGTCGGCGACGACGCGTCCTGGGAGGAGGCCACCCGCGTACTCCAGGAGGTGGCCGAGAAGCAGGGCCTCCCGCTGACCCCCGATCCGGGCGGCGCGGCCTTCTACGGCCCGAAGATCTCCGTACAGGCGCGGGACGCGATCGGCCGGACCTGGCAGATGTCGACCGTGCAGCTCGACTTCAACCTGCCCGAGCGCTTCAACCTGGCGTACACCGCTCCGGACGGCTCCCGGCAGCAGCCCGTCATGATCCACCGGGCGCTCTTCGGGTCCATCGAGCGGTTCTTCGCCGTACTGCTGGAGCACTACGCGGGCGCGATGCCGCCGTGGCTGGCCCCGGTGCAGGCGGTCGGCATCCCGGTCGGCGACGCCCACATCGAGTACCTCCAGGCGTTCGCCGACGACGCCAAGCGGAAGGGCCTGCGGGTCGAGGTCGACGCTTCCTCGGACCGGATGCAGAAGAAGATCCGGAACCACCAGCGCATGAAGGTCCCGTTCATGATCATCGTCGGGGACGAGGACATGAACGCGGGCACGGTGTCGTTCCGCTACCGCGACGGCTCGCAGGAGAACGGCGTTCCCCGCGAACAGGCGCTGGAGAAGCTCGCGCAGGTCGTGGCCGACCGCGTACAGGTCTGACGGATCCGGCGGATCCGGCGGCTCGGACACAGGGCTGCCGGATCCCGCGGGTCCGCCACGCCGGAGCGGCCGGTCACGGCCTCTCCGGCGTGCCTGCGGACCCCGGCGAGTCCTGCGGGGGCGTTCTGTCCTGGTCCAGCGTGAACGTCTTGATCAGCCACGACGAGAACGAACCCGTCACCGCCCCGAGCAGAGCCAGCCCCCCGGCCATCATGAACGACGCCACCAGACGGCCCTCGAACGTCACCGGGGTCACATCCCCGTATCCGACGGTCGTCAGCGTCGACCAGGCCCACCAGACCGAGTCCCCGAAGGTCCTGATCGTCGCCCCGGGGGCGCCGCGCTCCGCCGCGTAGACTGTGAGAGCGCCCGCGAAGCCGAGGAGCACCGCCGACATCCCGGCGTAGGTGATGACCCGCGCGTACAGCGAGAGCCGCGGCTGCCCGGACCGGCGGTGCTGTACGGACTCGTAGACCTGCACGACTCGCAGCGGTCGCAGCAGCGGGAGCAGGACCACGACCGCGTCCAGCGGATGCCTGCGGACGAAGGAGAGGCCCTCGCCGCTGAGCCGCCACCGCACCGCGTAGTCGACGATGAAGAGCGCCCATGCCGCATAGGTGACGGCGAGCAGGACGTTCCGCCAGCCCTGGGACAGACCCTCGGCGAGGATGCCGACCCCGTAGCAGCCGAGGAAGAGCACCGAGGCCAGGAACAGGGGCGTCTCGGTGCGCCGGCGCCAGCGCCACATCGTGCTGTCGGGGCTCTCGTCGTTCATCGCCCCAGCATCGCCGTGGCCGCGTCGGGCCGCCCCCGGCGACACGCTGCCCACCGGCGAAGCCATATGCTGCGAGCATGACGAGTGAGCCGGAGCAGCAGATCGGGGTGGGGACGCCGGACGCGTTCCAGCGCTTGTGGACACCGCACCGGATGGCGTACATCCAGGGGGAGAACAAGCCGACCGGGACCGGAGCGGGGGACGGCTGTCCCTTCTGCGCCCTTCCCTCGAAGTCCGACGAGGACGGGCTGGTGATCGCGCGGGGCTCGTCCGTCTACGCCGTGCTGAACCTCTATCCGTACAACGGCGGCCATCTGATGGTGGTGCCGTTCCGTCATATCGCCGACTACACCGAGCTGGACGAGGCCGAGACCGCCGAACTGGCCGCCTTCACCAAGCACGCCATGACCGCGCTGCGGAGCGCGTCCGGCGCGCACGGATTCAACATCGGGATGAACCAGGGCACGGCAGCGGGGGCGGGCATCGCCGCCCATCTGCATCAGCACATCGTGCCCCGCTGGGGCGGGGACACGAACTTCATGCCGGTCGTCGGACATACGAAGGTGCTGCCGCAGCTGCTCGCGGACACGCGGGCGATGCTGGCGGACGCCTGGCCCCGGTAGAACTCGCGGACAGGCGTCCGGCGCCGCGCGCCGTACACGCGCCTCGGGCACGTGCGCGGGTCACGCGTCGTACACATCCGCCTTCCGCGGTGACGCGTCCTGGACCATTCCGCTGACCACCATCGACCGGTTCCCGAACCGTGCGGTGTCGACGCCGTTCTCCTCCAGCACCCGCATCGCCGCCGCGTGCGCCACCCGCAGGACGGGGGTGGCGGCCCGCATGGCGTCGTCGGCCATGAACCGGTGCCGCCAGGGCTGCTCCGCCCAGGCGTGCCGCAGCCCGAAGGGCTCGGGCAGCACCAGCTTGCCGCCGAGGAAGTCGAGCAGCGGCGGGTACCAGGTGAAGGGCGCGCGCACCGCGAGGCGCACGATCTCGGTGGCCTCCACCAGCGGCAGATTGATGGTCCGGGTCTCCCAGAAGCGGATCGTCTTGCTCACGGTCTTGGTCTTCGGGGCGGACTTGGTGGTGAACAGGCCGTGGACGGGGCCGAGAGCGTGTCCGGTGACCTCGATGCGCAGAGTCTCGTGCAGAACGGTGACGGTGATCATCATGGTGATGATCAGCTGCCCGTCCCACAGGGTGAACTGGACGCCCAGGTAGTGCCGGTTGCCGCCGCTGAACTGCTGGTGGTTGCAGATCCGCTGTATCTCGTGCGGCTTGATCTGGAACGCCTCGACGTCCTGGCCCTCGGGCCGGGAGACCGCCGCCGCGCCTTCGCCGACGGGGGAGACGATCCAGTGTTTGACCGACGGGGTGGGAAAGCCGCCGGAGTTGAGCGGGCCGCGCTCCAGCAGCTTCAGCTTGTCGTGGATGGCCCGGATGACGTCCCAGCTGCGGAACTGGTTGATCTCCTTCCCGGGTTCGGTCGGGACGAGTTCCTCGGCCATCTGCCAGGACCCCCAGCGCGTCCCCATGCCGAGTATCCCCTTGGGGCCGGCGTAGAAGACCGAGTTGGAGTGCTGCTCGGCGGTGAGCTTCTCCAGGCCCTGGCGCAGCTCCTCGCGGGCGGTCTCATTGGGATGGCCCGGAACCGCTTCGGGCACCTTGGCGCCGATGCCGCCGCCCGACAGCAGACTGTCCCAGCGGGCGCGCATGTCCTTGGCGGAGGTCTCGCAGATCCGTTTGGCGAGCAGCCAGCCGATGACCGGAGCGGCGATCATGCCGCGGATGTAGTAGCCGAGGAAGCCGGTGAAGGGCAGCCTGACCAGGAAGATCACGGCGAGCAGTCCGACCGCGACCAGCAGTCCCGTGGCGAGGGCCCCGGCGCGCTTGTCCTGGGCTCCGGCTATGGTGCGCCGGAGCTGGAAGACGCCCATCCACAGGAGCAGGCCGGGCAGGAAGAGCAGCCCGAAGACGCCCATGACGAGAGTGAGTTTGGCGTCGCGCTCCTTGCGCAGCCGGGTGGCGGCGAGGCAGTGCTCGACGACGGTCTGGGGCTCGGTGCCGAAGGACTGGATCAGCGCCGCGCGCCCGCCGCCGAGCATCCGTACCTGCACGGCCCGCGAGAACGCCTCGCCGAGATTGGGCTCGAACAGCGAGAACTTGCCCTTGGTGACCTCGGACTTGTGCCATTCGTTGTTCGCGCCGAGGATCTCCGCCACCGGGCTGTCACGGTACGCGGCCGAGGCGAGCGCATGCGTCGCCGCGGTCTGTCCCGCCGAGCCCTGGAGCGGAATCTGTGCTCCGGGAGTGAAATCGAATCCGTCCGCCACTGCCGCCCCCATCGCCGAGCGTCGCTGCTGCTCTGCGGTCTGTTCCCGACCGCCGCGCCCCGCACACCTGCTGAACTGGGCACCTCAGCGTATCCGGACCGTGCGCGCTTCGTCACGGGAGAAGGGGGAAAGCCGCCCGCCGGGAAGGGTGGCGAGCGGCCTGTTCCCCCAGGGGAGTTGGGCGATTTCCGGGGGCTGGTGGGAGCCGGGGCAGCGGCGGGAGGACCGGCCGCGAGGGGCTACGAACCGTTCTCGATCCGCTCCCGGATCTTCTCGGCGACCGGCGGCGGCATCGGTTCGTGACGGGCGTACGAGCGGCTGAACCGGCCCGTCCCGTGGGAGATGGAGCGCAGATCGACCGCGTACCGTCCGATCTCGATCTCGGGGACCTCGGCCCGTACGAGGGTGCGTGATCCGGCGGACTGCTCGGTGCCCACGACGCGTCCGCGCCGCCCGGACAGATCGCTCATCACGGGGCCGACGTATTCGTCCGAAACCAGCACCCTCACTTCGGCCACGGGCTCCAGCAGATGGATGGGGGCGTCCCCGGCGGCCTCCCGCAGGGCGAGCGCGCCCGCCGTCTGGAAGGCGGCGTCGGAGGAGTCCACCGAGTGCGCCTTGCCGTCGCGGAGGGTGACCCGGATGTCGACGAGGGGGTATCCGGCGGCGACCCCGCGAGCCGCCTGGGCGCGTACGCCCTTCTCGACGGAGGGGATGAACTGGCGGGGCACGGCGCCGCCGACGACCTTGTCGACGAACTCGACGCCGGAGCCGGGGGGCAGCGGTTCGACGTCGATCTCGCAGATGGCGTACTGGCCGTGGCCGCCGGACTGCTTCACATGCCGTCCGCGCCCGGTGGACGGCTCGCCGAACGTCTCCCGCAGGGACACCCGGTGCGGTACGACATCGACCTGGACGCCGTAGCGGCTGCGCAGCCGCTCCAGGGCGACGTCGGCGTGCGCCTCCCCGAGGCACCACAGGACGACCTGGTGGGTGGCCTGGTTCTGTTCCAGCCGCATGGTCGGATCCTCGGCGACCAGCCGGGCGAGGCCCTGGGAGAGCCGGTCCTCGTCCGTCTTGCTGTGGGCCCGGATCGCGAGCGGCAGCAGGGGATCGGGCATCGTCCACGGCTGCATCAGCAGAGGGTCGTCCGTCGACGACAGAGTGTCGCCGGTCTCCGCGCGGGCCAGCTTGGCCACGCACGCCAGGTCGCCCGCGAAGACCTGCCCGAGCGGGCGCTGCTGCTTCCCGAAGGGGACGGAGAGCGCGCCGACGCGTTCGTCGACGTCGTGATCCTCGTGCCCCCGGTCGGCGAGACCGTGGCCCGACACATGCACGGTCTCGTCGGGCCTGAGGGTGCCGGAGAAGACGCGTACCAGCGAGATACGGCCCACATACGGGTCGGAGGCGGTCTTGACGATCTCGGCGACCAGCGGGCCGTCGGGGTCGCAGCTGATCCTCGGGCGCGGGGAGCCCTGCGGGGTGGTGACGACGGGGGACTCGGGCTCCAGCGGGGTCGGGAAGCCGCCGGTGACCAGTTCGAGGAGTTCGACCGTGCCGAGGCCCTGACGTGCGCCGGGACCGGCGGGGGCCGCGGCGAGCACGGGGTGGAACGTGCCGCGCGCGACGGCCTTCTCCAGATCGGCGACGAGGGTTCCGGCGTCGATGTCGTCCCCGCCCAGATAGCGGTCCATCAGGGACTCGTCCTCGCTCTCGGCGATGATCCCCTCGATGAGCCGGTTGCGGGCGCCCTCGATCAGGGACGCCTGCTCCGGGTCGGGCGGGACCTCCTTCCGCTCGCCGGAGGAGTAGTCGTAGAACTTCTGCGAGAGCAGTCCGACCAGCCCGGTGACGGGGGCGTGGCCGTCCGGACCGGGCGTTCCGTACTGCGGCAGATACAGCGGGAGCACGGCGTCGGGGTCGTCGCCCCCGAAGACGGACCCGCAGACCTCGGTCAGCTCCTCGTAGCCGGTCCGCGCCGTCTCCAGATGGGTGACGACGATCGCGCGGGGCATGCCGACCGCCGCGCACTCGTCCCACACCATGCGGGTCGCGCCCGCGACGGCTTCCGGTTCCTGGGCCGCCGAGACGACGAAGAGGGCCGCGTCCGCCGCTCGCAGACCGGCCCTCAGTTCCCCGACGAAGTCGGCGTATCCGGGGGTGTCAAGGAAGTTGATCTTGAAGCCGTTCCATTCGAGGGGGACGAGGGAGAGCTGTACGGAACGTTGCTGGCGGTGTTCGATCTCGTCGTAGTCGGAGATCGTGCCGCCGTCCTCGACCCGGCCCGCCCGGTTCACCGCTCCGGCGGTGAGCGCGAGGGCCTCGATCAAGGTGGTCTTTCCCGATCCACTGTGGCCGACCAGCACCACATTCCGTACGGATGAGGGCCGGTCGGCCGTTGTAGCCCTGCCGGCGGCTCCGGGGTGTGTGCTCGCTCTGGCGCCCATGATTCTTGCCTCCCGATCGATGGCGTCGATTCAACGGTGAGGAGAACGGTGGAGATGGGCCACGGGCGCGGGGAACCATGGGTATGGCCTCCGTGCGGAACCGGCGGTGGGGCCTGCGCACGGCGTCCAGGGGCAGCTCCGTCGATGCCCGCGGTCGTCTTCCGAGCTTTCCACTCCCGCCGGGGCGCGTCCATACGTCGCACGTGACGGTGCGGGGCGGGTGCGCGGCGGTGGAGTGCGCCGGTCGTGACTACGATGGGCCAGCCGGTGGCCGACGGGGTCACACGGCCCGCCGAACCCCGGGAAGGCCATGCTGAACAAGTACGCGCGTGCATTCTTCACGCGTGTCCTCACACCGTTCGCCGCGTTTCTGCTCCGCCGTGGAGTGAGCCCCGACGCAGTCACTCTCATCGGCACGGCGGGAGTGATGGCGGGTGCGCTGGTCTTCTTCCCCCGGGGAGAGTTCTTCTGGGGCACGATCGTCATCACCCTGTTCGTCTTCTCGGACCTCATCGACGGCAATATGGCCCGTCAGGCGGGTGTTTCGAGCCGCTGGGGGGCCTTCCTGGACTCCACGCTCGACCGGGTCGCCGACGGCGCGATCTTCGGCGGCTTCGCGCTCTGGTACGCGGGCAGGGGCGACGACAACGTGCTGTGCGCGGTCGCGATCTTCTGTCTCGCGAGCGGCCAGGTCGTCTCGTACACCAAGGCGCGCGGCGAGGCGATCGGCCTCCCCGTCGCCGTCAACGGGCTGATCGAGCGGGCCGAGCGGCTGGTGATCTCCCTGGTCGCGGCGGGGCTCTCCGGTCTGCACGCGTTCGGTGTGCCGGGAATCGACGTCCTCCTGCCGATCGCGCTGTGGATCGTCGCAGTCGGCAGCGCGGTGACGCTGGGGCAGCGGGTGGTGACGGTACGCCGTGAGGCCGCCGAGGCGGACGCGGCGACGAAGGAACGGCAGAGCGGAGCCGGGGCGACGTGACGAACCAGGGGGACTCGGCCGCCCGAGGCGGTACGACGACACGGGACCGGCTGACCGACGGGCTGTACGGGCTGGGCTGGGGCGCGGTGCGGAAGCTGCCCGAACCGGTCGCCGCCGGACTCGGACGCACCATCGCCGACACCGCGTGGAAGCGGCGCGGCAAGGGGGTGCTCAGGCTGGAGGCCAACCTCGCGCGCGTGGTGCCCGACGCCTCGCCCGAGCGGCTCGCCGCGCTGTCGAAGGCCGGGATGCGCTCGTACATGCGGTACTGGATGGAATCCTTCCGCCTGCCCGTGTGGAGCGCGGACCGGGTCCGGGAGAGCGTGGTCATCCACGACGCCCACCATCTGACGGACGGCCTCGCCGCGGGCCGCGGGGTGATCGTCGCGCTGCCGCACCTCGCGAACTGGGACCTCGCGGGCGTGTGGGTGACGCGGACGATGAACACCCCCTTCACGACGGTCGCCGAGCGGCTGAAGCCGGAGTCCCTGTACGACCGGTTCGTGGCCTATCGCGAGAGCCTCGGCATGGAGGTGCTTCCCCACGCGGGCGGCTCCGCGTTCGGCACACTCGCCCGGCGGCTGCGCGCGGGCGGGCTGGTCTGCCTGGTCGCAGACCGCGATCTGTCGGAGTCGGGCGTCGAGGTGAAGTACTTCGGCGAGACGGCCCGGATGCCCGCCGGACCCGCGATGCTGGCCCAGCAGACGGGCGCGCTGCTGCTGCCCGTGACGCTCTGGTACGGCGACGCGCCGATCATGTACGGCAGGGTGCACCCACCCGTCGAGGTACCCGAGGCAGGTACCCGTGCCGAGAAGACGTCCTCCATGACACAGACCCTGGCGGACGCCTACGCCACGGGGATCGCCGAACACCCGGAGGACTGGCACATGTTGCAGCGGCTGTGGCTCGCGGATCTCGAACCCCGGGCCGGCGCGGGGGAGCGGTCGTGAGGATCGGCATCGTCTGCCCGTACTCCTGGGACGTTCCGGGTGGCGTCCAGTTCCACATCCGGGACCTGGCCGAGCATCTGATCCGCCTCGGCCACGAGGTCTCCGTCCTCGCGCCCGCCGACGACGAGACCCCGCTCCCGCCGTACGTCGTCTCCGCGGGCCGGGCCGTGCCCGTCCCGTACAACGGCTCGGTCGCCCGGCTGAACTTCGGCTTCCTCTCCGCGGCACGGGTACGGCGCTGGCTCCACGACGGCACCTTCGACGTCATCCACATCCACGAGCCCGCCTCGCCGTCACTGGGCCTGCTGAGCTGCTGGGCCGCGCAGGGCCCCATCGTCGCGACCTTCCACACCTCGAATCCGCGCTCCCGCGCCATGATCGCCGCGTATCCGATCCTCCAGCCCGCGCTGGAGAAGATCAGCGCCCGCGTCGCGGTCAGCGAGTACGCCCGCCGCACCCTCGTCGAGCACCTCGGCGGGGACGCGGTCGTCATCCCCAACGGCGTCGACGTCTCCTTCTTCGAGAAGGCGGAGCCCAGGAAGGAGTGGCAGGGCTCGACCATCGGCTTCATCGGCCGCATCGACGAGCCCCGCAAGGGCCTCCCCGTCCTGATGAAGGCCCTCCCCACGATCATCGAGGCGCGCCCGGACACCCGGCTCCTCATCGCCGGCCGCGGCGACGAGAAGGAGGCCGTCGCCTCCCTGCCGCCCGACATGCGGGACCATGTCGAGTTCCTCGGCATGGTCAGCGACGAGGACAAGGCACGCCTGCTGCGCAGCGTCGACCTCTACATCGCCCCCAACACGGGCGGCGAGAGCTTCGGCATCATCCTCGTGGAGGCGATGTCCGCGGGCGCGCCCGTTCTCGCGAGCGACCTCGACGCGTTCGCCCAGGTCCTCGACCAGGGCGGGGCCGGCGAGCTCTTCGCCAACGAGAACGCGGATGCCCTCGCGCGATCCGCGATCCGGCTCCTCGCCGATCCCGCCCGGCGCGCGGAACTGCGGGAGCGGGGCAGCGCTCACGTACGCCGCTTCGACTGGTCGACCGTCGGCGCGGACATCCTGTCGGTCTACGAGACGGTGACCGTCGGCGCGGCCTCCGTCGCGGCGGACGAACGCCCCGGCTTCCGCAGCCGCTTCGGCCTCGCCCGCCACTGACGGCCTTCGGCCTGGTGCTGTGACCGGAGACGTTCACCGGCCCGCGACGCCCTGCTCCCCCTGGGCCCTGCGGCCCGGGAGGTACCCCCGTGCTGGGCCCTGCGGCCCGGGAGGTACCCCCATGCTGGGCCCTGCGGCCCGGGAGGTACCCCCAGGCGCGGGGTGCGGCGCGCCCCCTGACGCCCCCGCACCGACCGAGCCTCTCCGCCAAAGCCCGGCAGGCGGTCGCACACCCCCGCAAACCCCTCCGCGCCGCGCCGGCGAACCGCCCTCCGCCCCGGCGGTAGCCTTGCCCGTCGTGACCGCAACCCTCATCTGGATCCTCGTCGCGCTTCTCGCCGTCGGGCTCTACCTCAGCTGGACCGCCGGCCGGCTCGACAGGCTGCACACCCGCATCGAGACCGCCCGCGCCGCCCTCGACGCGCAGTTGCTGCGCCGCGCGTCGGTCACCCAGGAACTGGCGACCTCGGGCGTGCTCGACCCGGCCGCGTCGATCGTGCTGTACGAGGCGGCCCACGCCGCCCGCCAGGCGGAGGAGGAGCAGCGCGAGGTCGCGGAGAGCGAGCTGAGCGCCGCGCTGCGGGCGGTGTTCGAGGAGACGGCCCAGGTCGAAGCTGTACGCGAAGTGCCCGGTGGTGAGGAGGCCACCCTCGAACTGGCGCAGGCGGTCCGCCGCGTCCCCATGGCGCGGCGCTTCCACAACGACGCGGTACGCGCCGCGAGGGCCCTGCGCCGCCACCGCAAGGTGCGCTGGTTCCGGCTGGCCGGCCACGCCCCCTTCCCGCTGGCCTTCGAGATGGACGACGAGCCCCCCACCGCCCTCGCCGACCGCCCTGTGACCTGAGAGGCACCCGTCTCACCAGGCAGAACGATCCACCGCCTACTCATTGGCCCTTGCAGTGGACTGGTCCGTGGCTGTTGCATCAAGGACGCATCACACCGCCGTCTTCGAGTGAGGTCATCCGTGTCCAGCACGCTCTCCACCACCCCGCAGTCCGCCGGAACCCCCGCCACCGGCACCGCCCGCGTCAAGCGCGGCATGGCCGAGCAGCTCAAGGGCGGCGTCATCATGGACGTGGTCGACGCCGAGCAGGCGAAGATCGCCGAGGACGCGGGCGCGGTGGCCGTCATGGCCCTGGAGCGGGTCCCCGCCGACATTCGCAAGGACGGCGGCGTAGCCCGGATGTCCGACCCGAACATGATCGAGGAGATCATCGAGGCGGTCTCCATCCCCGTCATGGCCAAGTCCCGGATCGGCCACTTCGTCGAGGCCCAGGTGCTCCAGTCCCTCGGTGTCGACTACATCGACGAGTCCGAGGTGCTGACCCCGGCCGACGAGGTCAACCACTCCGACAAGTGGGCTTTCACCACGCCGTTCGTCTGCGGTGCCACCAACCTCGGCGAGGCCCTGCGCCGTATCGCCGAGGGCGCGGCCATGATCCGCTCCAAGGGCGAGGCGGGCACCGGAAACGTCGTCGAGGCCGTCCGTCACCTGCGTCAGATCAAGAACGAGATCGCCAAGCTCCGCGGCTTCGACAACAATGAGCTGTACGCCGCCGCCAAGGAACTCCGCGCCCCGTACGAGCTGGTCAAGGAGGTCTCCGAGCTGGGCAAGCTGCCGGTGGTCCTCTTCTCGGCCGGCGGTGTGGCCACCCCGGCCGACGCGGCGCTGATGCGCCAGCTCGGCGCCGAGGGCGTCTTCGTCGGCTCGGGCATCTTCAAGTCGGGCGACCCGGCCAAGCGCGCCGCCGCCATCGTGAAGGCCACCACCTTCTTCGACGACCCGAAGATCATCGCGGATGCCTCCCGCAACCTCGGCGAGGCCATGGTCGGCATCAACTGCGACACCCTGCCCGAGTCCGAGCGCTACGCCAACCGGGGCTGGTGATGGCCGCTTCCGCCGGCCCCGTGGTCGGGGTGCTGGCGCTCCAGGGCGATGTACGGGAGCACCTGATCGCGCTGGCCGCGGTGGACGCCGTGGCCAGGCCGGTGCGCCGGCCCGACGAGCTGGCCGAGGTCGACGCCCTGGTCATTCCGGGCGGCGAGTCCACCACCATCTCCAGGCTCGCGAACCTCTTCGGTCTGATGGAGCCGGTGCGGGAGCGGGTCCGGGCCGGCCTGCCGGTCTACGGGACCTGCGCCGGCCTGATCATGCTCGCCGACAAGATCCTCGACCCGAGGTCGGGACAGGAGACGATCGGCGGCATCGACATGATCGTCCGCCGCAACGCCTTCGGCCGCCAGAACGAGTCCTTCGAGGCGTCCGTCTCCTTCGCGGGGATCGAGGACGGACCCGTCGACGGTGTCTTCATCCGGGCCCCCTGGGTGGAGTCCGTGGGCGCGTCGGTCGAGGTCCTGGCCGAGCACGACGGCCATATCGTCGCCGTGCGGCAGGGCGCGGTGCTGGCGACTTCGTTCCATCCCGAACTCACCGGAGACCACCGCGTTCACGGTCTCTTTGTAGACATGGTGCGCACGGTCGGATGACGTGATCCCGGTAGGATCGCAGCCGAACGGAGCAGCAGTGGGTTACGCGAAGGAGACAGGCAGATGTCCGGCCACTCTAAATGGGCTACGACGAAGCACAAGAAGGCCGTGATCGACGCCAAGCGCGGAAAACTCTTCGCGAAGCTGATCAAGAACATCGAGGTCGCGGCCCGGACCGGTGGCGCCGACGTCGACGGCAACCCGACCCTCTTCGACGCCATCCAGAAGGCGAAGAAGTCGTCCGTTCCCAACAAGAACATCGACTCCGCGGTCAAGCGCGGCGCCGGCCTGGAGGCCGGTGGCGCGGACTACGAGACGATCATGTACGAGGGTTACGGCCCGAACGGCGTCGCCGTCCTCATCGAGTGCCTCACGGACAACCGCAACCGCGCCGCCTCCGACGTACGCGTCGCCATGACCCGCAACGGCGGCTCGATGGCCGACCCCGGTTCGGTCTCGTACCTCTTCAACCGCAAGGGCGTGGTGATCGTCCCCAAGGGCGATCTGACCGAGGACGACGTCCTCGGCGCGGTCCTGGAGGCGGGCGCCGAGGACGTCAACGACCTCGGTGAGTCCTTCGAGGTGCTGAGCGAGGCGACCGACCTGGTCGCCGTCCGCACGGCGCTGCAGACCGAGGGAATCGACTACGACTCCGCCGAGGCCAACTTCGTCCCGACCATGCAGGTCGAGCTGGACGAGGAGGGCGCGCGCAAGATCTTCAAGCTGATCGACGCGCTGGAGGACAGCGACGACGTGCAGAACGTCTTCGCCAACTTCGACGTCTCCGACGAGGTCATGGAGAAGGTCGGCGCCTGACGAGGGCGCTGACACCCGCTCAGCGAAGGGCGGGCCGACGGGAGAAACACCCGTCGGCCCGCCCTCCTTCGCGTGCGATGTCAGTGCGAGCGGATAGCCTGCACAAACAGATGAACGAAGGAGGGGGTCGCGTGCGCGTGCTCGGGGTGGACCCAGGGCTGACCCGCTGCGGCGTCGGGGTGGTCGAGGGCGTCGCGGGCCGCCCGCTGACGATGCTCGCCGTCGGCGTCGTCCGCACACCCCCCGACGCCGAACCGGGCGACCGGCTGGTCGGCATCGAGCAGGGCATCGAAGAGTGGCTCGACGAGCACCGGCCCGAACGGGTCGCCGTGGAGCGGGTCTTCAGCCAGCACAACGTCCGTACGGCGATGGGCACCGCACAGGCCGCCGCCGTCGCCATACTCTGCGCCTCCCGCCGGGGCATCCCCGTGGTCCTGCACACCCCCAGCGAGGTGAAGGCCGCGGTGACGGGCAGCGGGCGGGCCGACAAGGCGCAGGTCGGGGCGATGGTGACCAGGCTGCTGCGGCTCGACGCCCCGCCGAAGCCCGCGGACGCGGCGGACGCCCTCGCGCTCGCGATCTGCCACATCTGGCGCGCCCCCGCGCAGAACCGCCTCCAGCAAGCCGTCGCCCTGCACACCGCGGCCGGGCGCGCGTCGAAAGGCCGTACCGCATGATCGCCTTTGTCAGCGGCCCGGTCGCCGCCCTCGCTCCCACGACCGCGGTGATCGAGGTCGGCGGTATCGGCATGGCCGTGCAGTGCACGCCGAACACCCTCTCCGGGCTGCGGATCGGCCAGGAGGCCAGGCTCGCCACCTCCCTGGTCGTGCGGGAGGACTCCCTCACTCTGTACGGCTTCGCCGACGACGACGAGCGCCAGATCTTCGAACTGCTCCAGACCGCGAGCGGCGTGGGCCCCCGGCTGGCCCAGGCGATGATCGCGGTGCATACGCCCGACGCCCTGCGGATCGCCGTCTCCACCGGGGACGAGAAGGCGCTGACGGCGGTCCCCGGCATCGGCAAGAAGGGGGCGCAGAAGCTGCTGCTGGAACTGAAGGACCGACTCGGCGAACCCGTGGGTGCCGCCATCGGCCGCCAGGGCGCTGGCGCTGCATCGGGGCCCGCGTCCTGGCGCGACCAGCTCCACGGCGCGCTGATCGGCCTCGGTTACGCCACCCGTGAGGCCGACGAGGCGGTCGCCGCGGTCGCCCCCCAGGCGGAGGCGGCCGACGGCCGGCCGCAGGTGGGCCAGCTGCTGAAGGCGGCCCTCCAGACCCTGAACCGTACGAGATGACCGAAGAAGGTCCGGTGGGCGAAAGGCCCGTGAGCCGTCCATGGGCCGCTGCCCCGCGCGGGTCCTCCCCGAGAGGCCCCGGCGGCCGGACGGCGGACCTTCCCGGCGCACCGGGGTCATGACATCGGACCCGGTCGGCCCGGTGGAGACGCGAAGAACGCCGAAGCGGCCGCGGCGGGTCTGCCCCCTCCGGCCAGGTCCGCACCGGAACCATCCCATACGACACCGCTCCCGCACCCGGCCCCGTCCGCCCGCACCGCTCCCCACCCGCCCCCGTGACCACCGCCCGCCCGAACATCCACCCGCGGCCCCGCCGCCAGAGCACCCGAGGCACACGCAGTGAACTGGGACGACAGCACCCCCGGCCCCGCCGATGACGCCCTTGACGCCGACGGCCGCCTCGTCGGCGCGTCCGCCGACGGTGAGGACCAGGCCGTCGAGGCCGCGCTGCGGCCCAGGTCACTGGAGGAGTTCGTCGGACAGGAGCGGGTCAGGGAACAGCTCGACCTCGTCCTGAAGGCCGCCCTCGCCCGTGGCGCGACCGCCGACCACGTCCTTCTCTCCGGCGCGCCCGGCCTCGGCAAGACCACCCTGTCCATGATCATCGCAGCGGAGATGCAGGCCCCGATCCGCATCACCTCGGGCCCCGCGATCCAGCACGCCGGAGATCTCGCCGCCATCCTCTCCTCCCTCCAGGAAGGCGAGGTCCTCTTCCTCGACGAGATCCACCGGATGTCCCGGCCCGCCGAGGAGATGCTCTACATGGCGATGGAGGACTTCCGGGTCGACGTGATCGTCGGCAAGGGCCCCGGCGCGACCGCCATCCCGCTGGAGCTGCCGCCGTTCACCCTGGTCGGCGCGACCACCAGGGCCGGACTGCTGCCCCCACCGCTGCGCGACCGCTTCGGCTTCACCGCCCATATGGAGTTCTACGACCCCGCCGAGCTGGAGCGGGTCATCCACCGCTCCGCCCAGCTGCTCGACGTGGAGATCGACGCCGACGGCGCCGCCGAGATCGCCGGCCGCTCCCGCGGCACGCCCCGGATCGCCAACCGGCTGCTGCGCCGGGTGCGGGACTACTCCCAGGTCAAGGTGGACGGCCGGATCACCCGTGAGGTCGCCTCCGCGGCCCTCGCGGTCTACGAGGTCGACGCCCGCGGGCTCGACCGCCTCGACCGGGCCGTGCTCCAGGCGCTGCTGAAGCTGTTCGGGGGCGGCCCGGTCGGTCTGTCGACGCTGGCGGTGGCCGTGGGGGAGGAGCGCGAGACCGTGGAGGAGGTCGCCGAGCCCTTCCTCGTACGGGAGGGACTGCTCGCCCGCACCCCGCGCGGCCGGGTCGCGACGCCGGCCGCCTGGGCCCACCTCGGGCTCGTACCACCACAGCAGACCCAGGGCGCAAGCGGACAACAGGGTCTGTTCGGGGCGTGACGGCACGGAAACAGCCCCTGCCAGGAACTACGGCGGCACTCCGGGCGTTGTTCCAGGGACGCGGACTCGCTTAGACTCCGCCGATGCCGTCCCTACAGGTCGGCGTGCCCACCCCCGTAGATAGGCCGCCTCAGTCGACGCGGTCGTGTGAAGGAAGTTTCGTCCCGTGAGTCCCCTGACCTTCCTCCCTTTCATTGTGCTCATCGGGGCCATGTTCCTGATGACCCGGTCCGCCAAGAAGAAGCAGCAGCAGGCCGCGGAGATGCGCGACTCGATGCAGCCCGGCACCGGAGTGCGGACGATCGGGGGCATGTACGCGACCGTCAAGGAGCTCCACGACGACACCGTGCTCCTTGAGGTCGCCCCCGGTGTCCACGCCATTTACGCGAAGAACGCCATCGGCGCGGTTCTCGACGACGACGAGTACAACCGCATCGTCCACGGCGACGACCCCGCCGACGAGACCCCGGTCGTGCCGGACGACGCTTCTTCGCTGACGGAGGCCGCCGACGACCCCAAGATCGATCTGGGCAAGAAGGCCGCCGCGGACGAGGACGCCACGTCCGGCGACGCCGGATCCGGTGACACACACGCCGCCGAGCCGAAGAACGGCAAGGCCGAAGGCGAGAAGTAGTCATGACGGGGACCGCCATGGCGCCGATCGGCGTTCAGCGGTCCCCCGATCGTGTCGACTTCTCCCAGGGCGGGTCCCCACAACACTTAGCCGCCCCCCGGCGCACACCCGGCGCGGGGCGGTCGGACAGGGAGAATCGAGAAGGTGGCAGCACCTAAAAAGGGCCGTAGGCCCGCGGGGTCACAGGGGAGGCCGGGTCGCACCCTGGTTCTCATCCTGATCGCCATGGTCGCTCTGACCAGCGGGATGTTCTTGTCCGGGCACACCACGCCACGGCTGGGCATCGACCTCGCGGGCGGCACGACGATCACGCTCAAGGCCGAAGCCGAGCCCGGCCAGGAAAGCGCGATCAATGAGACCAATATGAACACAGCGGTCGGCATCATCGAGCGCCGGGTCAACGGTCTCGGCGTCTCGGAGGCCGAGGTCCAGACCCAGGGCCGCGAGAACATCATCGTGAACATCCCCAAGGGGACGAACTCGGAGCAGGCGCGTAAACAGGTCGGTACCACCGCCCAGCTCTATTTCCGGCCGGTCCTGGCCGCGGCCCCGGGTGGGCCGGCGAGTCCTCAGCCCAAACCGAGCGCCTCGGCGTCCGACAAGGAGGGCGACCCAGCGAAGGACAAGGCGACCTCCCCCTCCGGATCGCCTAGTGCCAAGCCCACCAGCAGCACCACCCCCCAGGGCCGCGCCCTCACCGAGGGCCTGAAGGCCCCCACCCCCACCCCCACCCCCACTCCGTCCGGCTCCGCTTCCGGCACACCGGATCCGAGTAAGTCCGCCGACACCCCCAAGCCGAACCCGAGCCAGTCCGCGGCCGCGGCCGACCTGGAAAAGAAGTTCGCCGCTCTGAACTGCCTGGACGAGAAGTCCCGCGCCACGGCCGGCAGCGACGCCAAGCCCGAGGACACCATGGTCGCCTGCGGCCAGAACGGCGCCGGCAGCTGGGACAAGTACGTTCTCGGCCCCGCCGAGGTGGACGGCAAGGACGTCGACGAGGCCAAGGGCCAGCTGGACCAGCAGCGCGGCATGTGGATCGTCACCATGGACTTCACCAAGTCCGGCTCGAAGAAGTTTGAGAAGATCACCGGCAAGCTGGCGTCGCAGCAGTCCCCGCAGAACCAGTTCGCGATCGTCCTGGACGGCGAGGTCGTCTCGGCCCCCGAGGTCAAGCAGGCCCTCAGCGCCAACGCCGAGATCTCCGGGAACTTCAACCAGCAGTCCGCCCAGGACCTGGGCAACATCCTCTCCTACGGTGCGCTGCCGCTGAGCTTCGAGGAGCAGAGCGTCACCACCGTCAGCGCCGCCCTCGGCGGCGAGCAGCTGCGGGCCGGCCTCATCGCGGGCGCCATCGGCCTCGCGCTGGTCATCATCTACCTGGTGGCCTACTACCGCGGCCTGGCCCTGATCGCGATCCTCAGCCTCATGGTCTCCGCCATACTGACCTACACGCTGATGGCACTGCTCGGCCCGGCCATCGGCTTCGCGCTCAACCTGCCCGCGGTCTGCGGCGCGATCGTCGCCATCGGTATCACCGCGGACTCGTTCATCGTCTACTTCGAACGCATCCGGGACGAGATCCGCGAAGGCCGTACCCTGCGCCCGGCCGTCGAGCGCGGCTGGCCGCGAGCCCGGCGCACCATCCTGGTCTCCGACTTCGTGTCGTTCCTCGCCGCCGCGGTGCTCTTCCTCGTCACCGTCGGCAAGGTCCAGGGCTTCGCCTTCACGCTCGGCCTGACCACCCTGCTCGACGTGGTCGTGGTGTTCTTCTTCACCAAGCCGATCATGACGATCCTCGCCCGTACGAAGTTCTTCGCCAGCGGCCACCCCTGGTCCGGACTCTCCCCCGAGCGGCTCGGGGTCCAGCCCCCGCTGCGCCGTTCACGCCGCACCTCCGCCCCCACCGAACCGAAGGAGGCGTGAACATGTCGCGTCTCGGCAGCATCGGCGCCAGGCTCTACAGCGGCGAGATCGGCTACGACTTCGTGGCCAAGCGCAAGTTCTGGTACGCGGTCTCGATCCTGATCACCATCACGGCCATCGTCGGCCTGGCGGTGCGGGGTCTGAACATGGGCATCGAGTTCAAGGGCGGCGCCGTCTTCACGACGCCCAAGACGAGTGTCTCCGTCGCCGATGCCAAGGAGTACGCGGAGGAAGCCTCGGGCCATGACGCCATCGTCCAGAAACTGGGCAACGGCACCCTCCGCATCCAGGTCAGCAGTCTGGACACCGCCACGGCCACCACGGTCCAAGCCGATCTTGCCAAGGACATGAAGCTGTCCGCCGACCAGATCGACGCCGAGCTGGTCGGACCCAGCTGGGGCGAGCAGATCGCCAACAAGGCATGGACCGGCCTCGCCGTCTTCATGATCCTGGTGGTGATCTATCTGGCCATCGCCTTCGAGTGGCGCATGGCCGTGGCCGCCCTCATCGCGCTGATCCACGACCTCACGATCACCGTCGGCGTGTACGCCCTGGTGGGCTTCGAGGTCACACCGGGAACCGTGATCGGTCTGCTCACCATCCTCGGTTACTCCCTCTACGACACCGTCGTCGTCTTCGACGGACTCAAGGAGGGCGCGAAGGACATCACCAAACAGACCCGCTTCACCTACAGCGAGCTCGCCAACCGCAGCCTCAACGGCACGCTGGTGCGATCCATCAACACCACCGTGGTCGCGCTGCTCCCCGTCGCCGGCCTGCTCTTCATCGGCGGCGGCTTCCTCGGCGCGGGCATGCTCAACGACATCTCGCTGTCGCTCTTCGTCGGCCTCGCGGCCGGCGCGTACTCCTCGATCTTCATCGCCACACCGCTCGTCGCGGACCTCAAGGAGCGCGACCCGCAGATGAAGGCCCTGAAGAAGCGGGTGCTCGCCAAGCGGGCCAAGGGCGAGGAAGCGGAAGGCTCCGAGGCCGCCTCGCGCTCCGGCGCACCGGACGACCTGGTCCCCGGCGAGGCGGCGGCGGCCACCGCCGGAGGCGTCGTGGCACCGCGGGGGCGCGGCCGCGGCCGCTCCTCGGGCAGGCGTCGATGACAGCCGGACCCAAGGAACTCCTGCTCAGCCGGATCCGCGATGTCCCCGACTATCCGAAGACGGGAGTGGTGTTCAAGGACATCACGCCCCTGCTCGCGGATCCGGCGGCCTTCACCGTCCTGACCGACGCGCTCACCGAGCTGTGCGTCCGTCACGGGGCCACCAAGGTCGTCGGACTGGAGGCCCGCGGCTTCATCCTCGGCGCGCCCGTCGCGGTGCGCGCCGGGCTCGGCTTCATCCCCGTGCGCAAGGCGGGCAAGCTCCCCGGAGCGACGCTCGCCCAGGCGTACGACCTGGAGTACGGCACCGCCGAGATCGAGGTGCACGCCGAGGACCTGCGGCCGGGCGACCGGGTCATGGTCGTCGACGACGTCCTCGCCACCGGTGGCACCGCGGGCGCCGCGGTGGAGCTGATCCGCCGCGGCGGCGCGGACGTCGCGGGCATCTCCGTCCTGATGGAGCTGGGCTTCCTGGGCGGTCGTGACCGTCTTGAGCCCGCCCTGCGCGGGGCTCCGCTGGAGGCGCTGCTCACCCTGTGAGGCGCACCGCCGCGGGCGGCGGAAGAACGGACCTCTGGGGTCCCGGGAATTCCGGGACCCCAGAGGTCCGTTCCAGCCACGGGGGCACCAGGGCGGCGAGGTGGATACCATGGCCTCTCCGGACCTGACCGGGGGGACCCGGAACCGCACGAGGAGCGCTCTTGCCAGACGAGGCCCGTCCCGCAGCCCCGCAGCCCGGCCGGCAGGCCGACCAGGCCGCGGCAGGCCCTGTCACGCCCGAGAAGAAGCCCGCCGGGAAGACCGGGCCGGCCGCGCCCCAGCGGACGAGCGGCACGGACGCCCTGCCGGTGGCGAAGCCCACCGCGCCCGCACCGCCCACGGCGACCGCGCCCGCGCCGCCCCCCGCCCCGGCCGTGCGCCCCCGGCCGCCGGCGTCCCCCGCGCCCCGGCCCGCCTCCGCCGCCGTGCCCCGCACCGGCGGCTCCTCCAACCGGGTCCGCGCCCGGCTCGCCCGGCTCGGCGGGCAGCGATCGTCCCCGTACAACCCTGTCCTGGAACCGCTGCTGCGGATCGTCCGCAGCAACGACACCAAGATCGAGACGGCCACGCTCCGCCAGATCGAGAAGGCGTACCAGGTCGCCGAGCGCTGGCACCGCGGCCAGAAGCGCAAGAGCGGCGACCCGTACATCACCCATCCGCTCGCCGTCACCACCATCCTCGCCGAGCTGGGCATGGACCCCGCGACCCTGATGGCCGGGCTGCTGCACGACACCGTGGAGGACACCGAGTACGGCCTGGAGACCCTCCGCCGCGACTTCGGCGACCAGGTCGCCCTCCTCGTGGACGGCGTCACCAAACTCGACAAGGTCAAGTTCGGCGAGGCCGCGCAGGCCGAGACCGTGCGGAAGATGGTCGTCGCCATGGCCAAGGACCCGCGCGTCCTGGTCATCAAGCTCGCCGACCGGCTCCACAACATGCGCACCATGCGCTACCTCAAGCGGGACAAGCAGGAGAAGAAGGCCCGCGAGACGCTGGAGATCTACGCCCCGCTCGCCCACCGCCTCGGCATGAACACCATCAAGTGGGAACTGGAGGACCTCGCCTTCGCGATCCTCTACCCCAAGATGTACGACGAGATCGTGCGGCTCGTCGCCGAGCGCGCCCCGAAGCGCGACGAGTACCTCGCCATAGTGACCGACGAGGTCCAGTCCGATCTCCGCGCCGCCCGGATCAAGGCCACGGTCACCGGCCGCCCCAAGCACTACTACAGCGTCTACCAGAAGATGATCGTCCGCGGCCGTGACTTCGCGGAGATCTACGACCTGGTCGGCATCCGCGTCCTCGTCGACACCGTCCGCGACTGCTACGCGGCGCTCGGCACCGTCCATGCGCGATGGAACCCGGTCCCCGGCCGGTTCAAGGACTACATCGCCATGCCGAAGTTCAACATGTACCAGTCGCTGCACACCACGGTCATCGGCCCCAACGGCAAACCCGTCGAACTCCAGATCCGCACCTTCGACATGCACCGCCGGGCCGAGTACGGCATCGCCGCGCACTGGAAGTACAAGCAGGAGGCCGTCGCCGGAGCCTCCAAGGTGCGCACCGACGTACCCAAGAAGTCCGGCAAGGACGACCACATCAACGACATGGCGTGGCTGCGCCAGCTCCTCGACTGGCAGAAGGAGACCGAGGACCCCTCGGAGTTCCTGGAGTCGCTGCGCTTCGACCTCTCCCGCAACGAGGTCTTCGTCTTCACGCCGAAGGGCGACGTCATAGCGCTCCCGGCGGGCGCCACACCCGTCGACTTCGCCTACGCCGTCCATACGGAAGTGGGCCACCGCACCATAGGGGCGCGGGTCAACGGCCGGCTCGTGCCGCTCGAATCGACCCTCGACAACGGCGATCTGGTGGAGGTCTTCACCTCCAAGGCGGAGGGGGCGGGACCCTCCCGCGACTGGCTGGGCTTCGTCAAGTCACCACGGGCCCGCAACAAGATCCGCGCCTGGTTCTCCAAGGAGCGGCGCGACGAGGCGATCGAGCAGGGCAAGGACGCCATCGCGCGGGCCATGCGCAAGCAGAACCTGCCCATTCAGCGCATCCTCACCGGGGACTCCCTCGTCACCCTCGCCCATGAGATGCGCTACCCGGACATCTCGTCCCTGTACGCGGCGATCGGCGAGGGCCATGTGGCCGCGCAGGGCGTCGTACAGAAGCTGGTACAGGCACTCGGCGGCGAGGAAGCCGCGAACGAGGACATCGCCGAGTCCACCCCGCCCTCACGCGGCCGCACCAAGCGCCGCTCGAACGCCGACCCCGGCGTCGTCGTCAAGGGCGTCGAGGACGTCTGGGTCAAGCTGGCCCGCTGCTGTACGCCCGTGCCCGGCGACCCGATCATCGGCTTCGTCACGCGCGGCAGCGGCGTATCCGTCCACCGCGCCGACTGCGTCAACGTCGACTCGCTCTCCCAGCAGCCCGAGCGCATCCTCGACGTCGAATGGGCGCCGACGCAGTCCTCCGTCTTCCTGGTCGCCATCCAGGTGGAGGCGCTGGACCGCTCCCGTCTGCTGTCGGACGTCACCCGAGTCCTCTCCGACCAGCACGTCAACATCCTCTCGGCAGCCGTCCAGACCTCCCGCGACCGCGTGGCCACCTCCCGGTTCACCTTCGAAATGGGGGACCCGAAGCACCTGGGACACGTACTGAAGGCGGTACGGGGTGTGGAGGGCGTCTACGACGTCTACCGGGTCACCTCGGCACGCCGCCCGTAGAACCGTCGTCCGTTCGCCGGAGGCTTTCGGCCTTCCGGGCGCGGTCGGCAGAACGGCCTCTCCGGAGTGCGGTACGCGGGGACTTCTCGCGGCGCTCGGAGCACGTACCGCACGCGCGGCGTCGGCCCGCGACGGGGCCGGGGGCGCTTTCCGGGACCGTCCGAAAGACGACGGGGGCACCCGCGGATTCCGAGCCTCTACCGCCGGACAGCCTCAAGAGGGACCGGTCTCGCACCCGTGCCCGGCCTGAAAGCCGGGCGCGGGAAGACAGAAGGGGCGCCCGCCACCTCATGGACGGACGCCCCTCCCCACGCCGGGCCCGGCGAACGGCACCCGCCGCACCACGGCGGAAGCCAGGCCCGAGCCGCGGCCACACAACTCCCGGTCGGCCGATCAGCCCCCGAACTCCTCCAGACCCTTCAGCGCCTGGTCCAGCAGCGCCTGCCGGCCCTCCAACTCCTTCGCGAGCTTGTCGGCCTTCGCGTTGTTCCCGGCGGCACGCGCCGCGTCGACCTGGGCCCGAAGCTTGTCCACGGCCGCCTGCAGCTGGCCCGTCAGGCCCGCCGCCCGCGCCCGCGCCTCAGGGTTCGTCCGACGCCACTCGTTCTCCTCGGACTCCTGGAGGGCACGCTCCACCGTGTGCATCCGGCCCTCGATCCGGGGCCGGGCGTCACGCGGCACATGCCCGATGGCCTCCCAGCGCTCGTTGATCGACCGGAAAGCGGCGCGCGCGGCCTTGAGGTCGCCCACCGGCAGCAGCTTCTCCGCCTCGACGGCGAGTTCCTCCTTGAGCTTCAGATTCTCCGCCTGCTCGGCGTCCCGCTCGGCGAAGACCCCGCTGCGCGCGGCGAAGAAGACGTCCTGAGCGCCCCGGAACCGGTTCCACAGATCGTCCTCGGCCTCGCGCTGCGCCCGGCCCGCCGCCTTCCACTGCGCCATCAGCTCGCGGTACCGCGCGGCCGTGGCGCCCCAGTCGGTGGAGCCGGAGAGCGACTCGGCCTCGGCGACCAGCGCCTCCTTGGCCTTACGGGCCTCCTCGCGCTGCGCGTCCAGCGAGGCGAAGTGCGCCTTGCGCCGCTTGGAGAACGCCGAGCGCGCGTGCGAGAAGCGGTGCCACAGCTCGTCGTCCGACTTCCGGTCGAGCCGGGGAAGGCCCTTCCAGGTGTCCACCAGAGCCCGCAGCCGCTCACCGGCCGCCCGCCACTGCTCGCTCTGCGCCAGCTCCTCGGCCTCGGCGACCAGCGCCTCCTTGGACTGACGCGCCTCGTCGCTCTGCTTCGCCCGCTGGACCCGGCGCTCCTCGCGGCGCTTGTCGACCGACTCGACCAGCGCGTCGAGGCGCTTGGCGAGCGCGTCGAGATCACCCACGGCATGGTGTTCGTCCACCTGCTGACGCAGATGGTCGATCGCCGTCTGGGCGTCCTTGGCGGACAGATCGGTGGTCCTCACCCGCCGTTCGAGGAGGCCGATCTCGACCACCAAGCCCTCGTACTTGCGCTCGAAATAGGCCAGGGCCTCCTCGGGAGTGCCGGCCTGCCACGATCCGACGACCTTCTCGCCGTCGGCTGTACGCACGTACACGGTGCCCGTCTCGTCGACACGGCCCCACGGGTCGCTGCTCACAGCGCCTCCTCCACCTGATGCCCGCCGAGGGGATTCACCCCCGGGCATCGTCCACAGTTTCCTGGGGCGAGCCGCGCCCGCCCTGCACAACGCCAATCTAGGCGAACGGTCGCCCGGCTGTCCGCACTCAGCACGGCCGAACTTCCGGGCCCGCCGCCCTTGACCACTCGAGGGCCGCCCATCGGGTCAGCCCTTGGTGACGGACGCCTTCTCGACGGTGACGGCGTTCTTCGGCGCGCCGTCCTTGGCCGTGCCGACGACGCCGGCCTTCGCCACCTCCTGCACGGCCTTCAGGCCCGCTGCGTCCATCTTCCCGAACGGGGTGTACGTGGGCGGGAGTTTGGTCTCCTTGTAGACGAGGAAGAACTGGCTGCCGCCCGTGTTCGGCTGGCCGGTGTTGGCCATCGCCACGGTCCCCGCCGGGAAGGTCACCGCTCCGTCGGAGCCCGCCTTGCCCAGCGCGGTCAGATTCTCGTCGGGGATCGTGTAGCCGGGACCGCCGGTTCCGTCGCCCTTCGGGTCGCCGCACTGGAGGACGAAGATGCCCTGCGTGGTCAGCCGGTGACACTTGGTGCCGTCGAAGTAGCCCTTGTCGGCCAGCGCCTTGAACGAGTTCACCGTGCGCGGCGTCTTCGACGCCTCCATCGCGATCCCGATGGCGCCCCGGTTCGTGGTCAGCGCCATCGTGTAGGGGGCCTTCGCGTCGATCGACATCGTCGGCTCGGGCGCCTTGGACTCCGACGGGGTGGGTGGCGTCTGCGACGCGCCGGGGTCGCCCGCGTTCTGCTTGCCGGTGCTGTCGTCCCCGTCGAACAACCCCATGGACGCGGAGGCCGCCCCGCCCGCGGCGAGGACCACGGCGACGGCCGCCGCGATGATGGTGTTCCGCTGCTTCCTTCTGCGGGACGCGGCCCGACGCTGCTGCTGACGCTCGAACTTCTCCCGGGCGAGTTGCCGCCGCCGCTGATCGTTGCTGACCACCGAGTCTCCGCTCCTTCGCAGTACGTGGCGTGTGCCCGTACCGTATACGGGTTGGCTGTGTGAGCAGCAGCGCCGGTAGGCTCTGATCCGTCGCCCTTGCCTTCGGCGACCCACACCCCGAGAACCCTCTGCTCACCTTTCCGCCATTCCCTGACTCCGCGACCACTTCGAACCACTCCGAGGACGATCGTGCTTATTGCCGGGTTCCCCGCCGGGGCCTGGGGGACCAACTGCTATCTGGTCGCCCCCGCCGCGGGCGAGGAGTGCGTGATCATCGACCCGGGCCACCGGGCCACCGAGGGCGTCGCCGAAACGGTCGCCAAGCACCGGCTCAAGCCCGTCGCCGTCGTCCTCACCCACGGCCATATCGATCACGTCGCCTCCGTGGTCCCCGTCTGCGGCGCGCACGACGTGCCCGCGTGGATCCACCCCGCCGACCGGTACATGATGAGCGACCCCGAGAAGGCGCTGGGACGCGCCTTCGGCGCACAGCTGATGGGCGAGCTGACCGTCGGGGAGCCGTCCGATGTGCACGAGCTGAGCGACGGCGCCCAGCTGAAGCTGGCGGGTCTGGAGCTGACCGTGTCGCACGCGCCCGGCCATACCAAGGGGTCGGTGACCTTCAGGATCCCCGAGTCCCATGAGAACGCCGACATCCCGCCGGTGCTCTTCTCGGGCGACCTGCTCTTCGCCGGCTCCGTCGGACGCACCGACCTCCCCGGCGGCGACCCGGCCGAGATACTCGAATCGCTGGCACGTGTGTGTCTGCCGCTCGACGACTCGACCGTGGTGCTGTCAGGGCACGGTCCACAGACGACCATCGGCCGTGAGCGCGCCACCAACCCCTATCTGCGCGAGGTGGCGGCCGGCTCCGGGAGCCCGCGAGCTCCCCGACGAGGAATGTGACGAGAGACTTCCTGTGAGTACTTTCCAGGCCCCCAAGGGCACCTACGACTTGCTGCCCCCCGACTCCGCCAGGTACCTGGCGGTGCGCGACGCCCTCGCCGCGCCCCTGCGGAACTCGGGGTACGGCTACGTCGAGACCCCCGGCTTCGAGAACGTCGAACTGTTCGCGCGCGGCGTCGGTGAGTCCACCGACATCGTGACCAAGGAGATGTACACCCTCACCACGAAGGGCGGCTCCGAGCTGGCCCTGCGGCCCGAGGGCACCGCGTCGGTGCTGCGCGCCGCCCTGGAGGCCAACCTCCACAAGCAGGGCGTGCTCCCGGTCAAGCTCTGGTATTCGGGCTCGTACTACCGCTACGAACGCCCGCAGAAGGGCCGTTACCGGCACTTCTCCCAGGTCGGCGCGGAAGCCATCGGCGCGGAGGACCCGGCGCTCGACGCCGAGCTGATCATCCTGGCGGACCAGGCTTACCGCACGCTGGGACTGCGGAACTTCCGCATCCTGCTCAACTCCCTCGGCGACAAGGAGTGCCGTCCCGTCTACCGCGAAGCCCTCCAGAGCTTCCTGCGCGGGCTCGACCTGGACGAGGACACCCGCCGTCGCGTCGACATCAACCCCCTCCGGGTCCTCGACGACAAGCGCGCCGCGGTCCAGAAGCAGCTCGTCGGCGCGCCGCTGCTCCGCGACTCCCTGTGCGACGCCTGCCGGGCGTACCACAAGGAGGTGCGCGAGCTGCTGACCGAGGAGGGCGTCTCCTTCGAGGACGACGAGAAGCTCGTACGCGGCCTCGACTACTACACCCGCACCACCTTCGAGTTCGTCCACGACGGCCTGGGCTCCCAGTCCGCGGTCGGCGGCGGCGGCCGGTACGACGGCCTCTCGGAGATGATCGGCGGCCCCGCCCTGCCGTCCGTCGGCTGGGCTCTGGGAGTGGACCGCACGGTCCTGGCCCTGGAGGCCGAGGGTGTGGAGCCGGACATCCCGCCCGCCACGACCGTCTTCGCCGTCCCGCTCGGCGAGAAGGCCAGGCGGACGCTGTTCGGCGTCGTCACCCAGCTCCGCAGGGTGGGCGTCGCCGCCGACTTCGCCTACGGCAACCGCGGTCTGAAGGGGGCGATGAAGTCGGCGAACCGCTCGGGCGCGCGGTACGCGGTCGTCGCCGGGGAGCGCGACCTCGCCGAGGGCATCGTCCAGCTCAAGGACATGCAGTCGGGCGAACAGCACCCGGTCCCGCTCTCCGAGGTCACGGAAGTCCTCCGTACCCGTCTGACCTGAGCCGTACCGTCCTCCGACGGGGCCGGCCGTGCCCCGTCGGAGGACGACGACGGCCCGGCATCCGCGGATCCGACGAGGGTCCGCGGCTCGGTGGGCCGGGGTCTCGCCCCCGAGGCGGTGTGCCGGCTCGATGAGCCCACCGGGTTACGGGGGAACGGGGGTGACCTCGCCCGAAAGGGTGACCGTCTCGGGGTCCGTCAACTTCGTGGGCGCGGACTCATACGGTCGGATGACGCCGATTCGAGACCGCGACCGGCGATTTCAGGCCGCCCGATCCGAGCCGAGGACGGACCACCGCGCCCGCGCACCGGCCGCGACGCCCCCGAGGGAACCCCGCCGTGGTGCTCTTCCCGGCGCCGTTCGGACCCGGCGGCCCCGAGCCCTCGCCCGGTGGACGCGCAGGTCGAGCCCGTCGAACGCCCTCGTATCGCTGTCCCGCTGCCACGGACCGCGTACGTTGCCCATGAGTTCGGTCATGCCGTACGGGCTGGTCATCGACCGTGACCCGGCGGTACGACCGTGTGTCCATCCTTATGTCGTTCGAACGGTGGACGCCGCCGGTGGTGCGGCACAATGACCGTGCCCGAGCAGGCCACTGAGTGATGGAAACGGCGATATGACGACTGCAGCGCTGGACGACGTGTCCTCCGGCGAGAAGACCGACGCCTCTCAGGGGACCGCCGCGATCGGCGGCAGCCGTTCCCTGGCCTGGCTGCTGGTGATCACGGGCGCGGCGGGGCTGCTGGCCGCGTGGGTCATCACGATCGACAAGTTCAAGCTGCTGGAGGACCCGTCGTTCACACCGGGGTGCAGCCTCAACCCGGTCGTCTCCTGCGGCAACATCATGAAGAGCGAGCAGGCGTCGGTGTTCGGGTTCCCCAACCCGATGCTGGGCCTGGTGGCCTTCGGCATGGTGATCGCCATCGGCGTCGGCCTGCTGGCGGGCGCGCGCTACCGGCGCTGGTACTGGCTGGGACTGAACGCGGGTTGCGCGTTCGGCGCCGGCTTCTGCATGTGGCTCATGTACCAGTCGCTGTACAACATCAACTCGCTCTGCCTGTGGTGCTCCCTGGCCTGGGCCGCCACGATCGTGATGTTCTGCTACGTCACCGGGCACAACATCAAGCACCGGATCATCAAGGTGCCGGAGGGCCTGCGCAAGGGACTGATGGAGTTCCACTGGATGCCGCCCGTGCTGTGGATCGGCATCATCGGCATGCTCATCCTGACCCGCTGGTGGGACTTCTGGACCAGCTGAGCCCGCTCGCCGGACCTCGGTCCGGCTCGGCCGGAACCTCGGTCCGCACCGCCGTCCCGAGGCGCTGTCGGTGCCCTGACATAGGCTTCACCGCGTGGAGCCCGACCTCTTTACCGCAGCGGCCGAAGAACGCCAGGAGAAGGACCCGTCCAGCAGCCCTCTGGCGGTGCGCATGCGCCCGCGGACCCTGGACGAGGTCATGGGCCAGCAGCATCTGCTCAAGCCCGGTTCGCCGCTGCGCAGGCTCGTCGGCGAGGGCGGAGGCGGCCCGGCCGGTCCCTCGTCGGTGATTCTGTGGGGCCCGCCGGGCACCGGCAAGACGACCCTCGCGTACGTCGTCTCCAAGGCGACGAACAAGCGTTTCGTGGAGCTGTCCGCGATCACGGCGGGTGTCAAGGAGGTCCGTGCGGTCATCGAGGGCGCCCGCCGGGCCACGGGCGGCTACGGCAAGGAGACCGTCCTCTTCCTGGACGAGATCCACCGCTTCTCCAAGGCCCAGCAGGACTCGCTGCTGCCCGCCGTGGAGAACCGCTGGGTGACGCTGATCGCCGCGACCACCGAGAATCCGTACTTCTCGGTGATCTCCCCGCTGCTCTCCCGCTCGCTGCTGCTGACACTGGAGCCGCTCACCGACGACGGTCTCAAGGGGCTGCTGGACCGGGCGCTCACCGAGGAGCGCGGACTCGGCGGGGCCGTCTCCCTGCCACCGGACGCCGAGGCCCATCTGCTGCGGATCGCGGGCGGCGACGCCCGCAGGGCCCTGACCGCCCTGGAGGCCGCCGCGGGCGCCGCGCTCGACAAGGGCGAGCGGGAGATCACCCTCCAGACCGTCGAGGAGACGGTCGACCGGGCGGCGGTGAAGTACGACCGCGACGGCGATCAGCACTACGACGTGGCGAGCGCCCTCATCAAGTCCATCCGCGGCTCCGACGTGGACGCGGCGCTGCACTATCTGGCCCGCATGATCGAAGCGGGGGAGGATCCGCGTTTCATCGCCCGCAGACTGATGATCTCGGCGAGTGAGGACATCGGCCTCGCCGACCCCACCGCTCTGCCGACGGCGGTCGCGGCGGCCCAGGCGGTGGCCATGATCGGTTTCCCGGAGGCCGCGCTGACCCTCAGCCACGCGACCATCGCGCTGGCGCTCGCGCCGAAGTCGAACACGGCGACCACGGCCATCGGCGCGGCACTCGCCGATGTGCGCGCCGGTCTCACCGGTCCCGTCCCGCCGCATCTGCGGGACGGGCACTACAAGGGCGCGGCCTCGCTCGGCCACGCCCAGGGCTATGTGTATCCGCACGATGTGCCCGGGGGAATCGCCGCCCAGCAGTACGCCCCGGACGCGATCCACGGCAAGCGCTACTACGAGGCGACGCGGTACGGCGCGGAGGCGCGGTACGCGGACGTGGTGGAGCGGGTACGGGAGCGCCTCGGCCGGACGGGGCCCTCCGACGCCTGAGCGCGCCCCGCCCCCGGAAGCCGCCGACCGGAAGCCGCCGAGCAGGCGAGTCGCCAGAGCCGCCGAGTCGCCGAGTCTGAGGGTGTCAGTGCGCGGCGGCCTCGAAGAGGGTGTGCATCGCCCGGCGCAGCTCGGTCACATCCCGTACCGGTGCCGGGAAGTCGAATCGTGCGTCGAAGCACCGGTCGCCGACGAACCGCACCCGCAGCCCGAACCGGTCCAGCGCCAGCGGCACCGCCCGCCGCCCGGCCCGGCCGCCCCGCTCCCGCCCCTGCCGCTCGGCCGGTCCGTCCCCGCGCTCGCCGAGGAGAGCGCACAGCTCCTGCATCTGCTCCCCGTGGGCGGAGTGCAGATGCTGGAGCAGCTCCGCCTCATGGGCGATGAGCGGATCGGGCGAGGCGCGTGCGAAGTCGTCGGGTTCGACGGCGGACACCCCCCACAGATCGTCCACGTACAGCTCCCCGACCTCGAGCCGGAGCAGCATGCCGCCGGGTTCCGCGAGTCCGGGGGCGCGGGTGAGCCAGCCGGCGACCCGGGCGCGGCCCCGGATACGGTGGGGCACGGAGACCGGGGCGACGTCCGTGATCTCCAGTACGGCGGAGAGCTCGTCGTCCTGGGCATGGGTGGCGGCCCGCACGGCGGGGGAGTCCGCCGGAAAGAGCAGGAACACCTCGCCGTCGGGGCCCACCACGCGCGCCTGCGGGCTCAGCTGCTCCGGCCGGGTGGTCTCCACGCCTGGAATCAGCAGCACTCCGGAGCATGTACCCTGTACGAGAGTTCGTGTGCGCTCGGCTGCTGACGGCATCCGGGCGAGATCAAGCCCGCTGGGATGCGGCTGACCATGAGCTGATCGGACCTCCGTCGCCTCGGCGCTCTTCTGAGCAGCGTCGACGTTCTCTGTGCTGTCCGTGATGCGCTTGGTGTTCCCAGGGCGAGACATGCGATCTCCTTGAGTAAGGTGAGCCTAACCTAACCTACAACGGAGGTCTGGAGAACGTGCCTAACCAGTCGCGTCCCAAGGTCAAGAAGTCTCGTGCGCTCGGCATCGCCCTGACGCCGAAGGCCGTGAAGTACTTCGAAGCCCGCCCGTACCCGCCGGGTGAGCACGGCCGCGGCCGCAAGCAGAACTCGGACTACAAGGTCCGTCTGCTGGAGAAGCAGCGTCTGCGCGCCCAGTACGACATCAGCGAGCGCCAGATGGCCCGCGCCTACGACCGCGCCCGCAAGGCCGAGGGCAAGACGGGCGAGGCGCTCGTCGTCGAGCTCGAGCGCCGTCTCGACGCCCTGGTGCTGCGTTCGGGCATCGCCCGCACCATCTACCAGGCACGTCAGATGGTCGTCCACGGCCACATCGAGGTCAACGGCGGCAAGGTCGACAAGCCGTCCTTCCGTGTCCGTCCCGACGACGTCGTGATGGTCCGCGAGCGCTCGCGTCAGAAGGCCCTCTTCCAGGTCGCGCGCGAGGGTGGCTTCGCCGCCGACGGCGAGACCCCGCGCTACCTGCAGGTCAACCTGAAGGCCCTGGCGTTCCGCCTGGACCGCGACCCGCAGCGCAAGGAAGTCCCCGTGATCTGCGACGAGCAGCTGGTCGTCGAGTACTACGCCCGCTGATCCGGGGTACGACACCGCGTTTCGGCCCGCCGCCTCCCCGCCCTTCCCGGCGGGGCGGCCGGCGGGCCCTCGCGTCTCCACGGACGCCGGACGCGCGGTACGGCGGCCCCGGCGACAGGTGCACAGCAGGGGGCACGCAGCGTACTGGCGCGTATCCGCTCCGTACAATTGCCGGGACGGGTCCTGTCCTTCCCGGTGGGAATGCGGTATTGGGTGCGACCCTCGGCGCGATAGGGTCGGAGGACTGGTTTTCAGGTGGCCCGGGACAGGCGTCTGAACGGGCTTCCGAGACGGACAGAGAGCGGTGCAGCGTGACCGGTGGAGAGGTTGCCGGGATTCTGGTGGCCGTCTTCTGGGCGATTCTGGTCTCCTTCCTCGCCGTGGTGCTGGTGAGGCTGGCCCGGACGCTCAAGGCGACCACCCGGCTCGTGGCGGAGGTGACCGAGCAGGCGGTACCGCTGCTTGCGGACGCCTCGGCGACGGTCCGCTCCGCGCAGACCCAGCTCGACCGGGTCGACGCCATCGCGAGCGACGTCCAGGAAGTCACCTCCAACGCATCCGCGCTCTCCACCACGGTCGCGTCCACCTTCGGAGGCCCGCTGGTCAAGGTCGCTTCCTTCGGATACGGCGTACGGAAGGCCATGAGCCGCAGGGACGACGCACCCCGTGAGCGGTCCTCGCGGACGGTCGTCGTCGGCCGTACCGTGCCGCCCGCCCGTGAGGGACGCCGCCGGTGGAGCAGAAAGGGCTGACGCACGATGTTCCGCCGTACGTTCTGGTTCGCCGCGGGCGCCGCGGCCGGTGTCTGGGCCACCACCAAGGTCAACCGCAAGATCCAGCAGCTCACCCCCGAGAGCCTCGCCGCCCAGGCCGCGAACAGGGCGATTGACGCGGGTCACAGGCTCAAGGACTTCGCGCTCGACGTCAGGGCCGGAATGATCCAGCGGGAGGAAGAGCTGGGCGAAGCGCTCGGTACGCACGCCCCGCCCGGCCCCGAACTGCCCGCACAGCGGGTGCGCCCCGCGATCGGCCGCCCGGGCCGCGCCCCGGACACCCACCCCTACACCCCGTACAACCGGAATGAGGACCACTGATGGAGTCGGCTGAAATCCGCCGCCGCTGGCTGAGCTTCTTCGAGGAGCGCGGGCACACCGTCGTGCCTTCGGCGTCGCTCATCGCGGACGACCCGACTCTGCTGCTGATCAACGCGGGCATGGTCCCCTTCAAGCCGTACTTCCTCGGAGAGGCCAAGCCGCCGGCCCCACGGGCCACCAGCGTGCAGAAGTGCGTCCGCACCCCGGACATCGAAGAGGTCGGCAAGACCACCCGCCACGGCACCTTCTTCCAGATGTGCGGCAACTTCTCCTTCGGGGACTACTTCAAGGAAGGCGCGATCTCCCTCGCCTGGGAGCTGCTCACCGGCTCCCGCGACAACGGCGGCTACGGCCTCGACCCCGAGCGCCTGTGGATCACGGTCTACCTGGACGACGACGAGGCCGAGCAGATCTGGCGGGACAAGATCGGCGTCCCCGCCGAGCGCATCCAGCGCCTGGGCAAGAAGGACAACTTCTGGTCCATGGGCGTTCCCGGCCCCTGCGGACCCTGCTCCGAGATCAACTACGACCGGGGCCCCGAGTTCGGCGAGGAGGGCGGCCCCGCCGTCAACGACGAGCGCTATGTGGAGATCTGGAACCTGGTCTTCATGCAGTACGAGCGCGGTCCCGGCGAGGGCAAGGAGGACTTCCCGATCCTGGGCGACCTTCCCTCCAAGAACATCGACACCGGCCTCGGTCTCGAACGCCTGGCGATGATCCTCCAGGGCGTGCAGAACATGTACGAGACCGACACCCTGCGGGTCGTCATGGACAGGGCCACCGAACTCACCGGTGTGCGCTACGGAGCCGATCACGCCTCCGACGTCTCCCTGCGCGTGGTCGCCGACCACATCCGTACCTCGGCGATGCTGATCGGCGACGGCGTCACCCCCGGCAACGAGGGCCGCGGCTACGTCCTGCGCCGCATCATGCGCCGCGCCATCCGCAATATGCGCCTGCTCGGAGCCACCGGCCCGGTCGTCGCCGAGCTGATCGACCCGGTCATCACGACCATGGGCGAGCAGTACCCGGAGCTGATCACCGACCGTACGCGGATCGAGAGCGTGGCCCTCGCCGAGGAGGCCCGCTTCCTCAAGACCCTCAACGCCGGGACGAACGTCCTCGACAGCGCCGTGACCGAGGCCAGGAGCGCCGGGTCCACGGTCCTGGCCGGCGAGAAGGCGTTCCTGCTCCACGACACCTGGGGTTTCCCGATCGACCTCACCCTGGAGATGGCCGCCGAGCAGGGGCTGTCCGTGGACGAGGACGGCTTCCGCCGGCTCATGTCCGAGCAGCGGGACCGGGCCAAGGCCGACGCCAGGGCCAAGAAGACCGGTCACGCCGATCTCTCCGCCTACCGTGAGATCGCCGATGGCTCCGGTTCCACCGAGTTCACCGGCTACACCTCCACCGAGGGCGAGTCGACCATCGTCGGCCTGCTCGTCGACGGTGTGCCCTCGCCCGCCGCCCTGGAGGGCGACGAGGTCGAGGTCGTCCTCGACCGCACCCCCTTCTACGCCGAGGGCGGCGGCCAGCTCGCCGACCAGGGCCGTATCCGGCTGGACTCCGGCGCCGTCATCCAGGTCCGCGACGTCCAGCAGCCTGTCCCCGGCGTCTCCGTGCACAAGGGGTCCGTGCAGGTCGGCGAGGTCACCGTCGGCGCCTCCGCCTACGCCGCCATCGACACCCGCCGCCGCCGGGCCATCGCCCGCGCCCACAGCGCCACCCATCTGACCCATCAGGCGCTGCGGGACGCTCTCGGCCCCACGGCCGCCCAGGCCGGTTCGGAGAACTCGCCGGGACGCTTCCGCTTCGACTTCGGCTCGCCCACCGCCGTACCCGGCGCGGTCCTCACCGACGTCGAGCAGCGGATCAACGAAGTACTCGCCCGTGAGCTCGACGTCCAGGCCGAGGTCATGAGCATCGACGAGGCGAAGAAGCAGGGAGCCATCGCCGAGTTCGGCGAGAAGTACGGCGAGCGCGTCCGGGTCGTCACCATCGGCGACTTCTCCAAGGAACTCTGCGGCGGTACGCATGTCCACAACACCGCCCAGCTGGGCCTGGTGAAACTGCTCGGAGAATCGTCGATCGGCTCCGGCGTGCGCCGTATCGAAGCCCTCGTCGGGGTGGACGCCTACCAGTTCCTCGCTCGGGAGCACACGGTCGTCGCCCAGCTCCAGGAGCTGGTCAAGGGCCGCCCCGAGGAGCTTCCCGAGAAGATCTCCGGCATGCTCGCCAAGCTGAGGAACGCCGAGAAGGAGATCGAGAAGTTCCGCGCGGAGAGGGTGCTGGCCGCCGCCGCCTCACTCGCCGAGGGCGCGAAGGACGTACGGGGCGTGGCTCTGGTCACCGGACAGGTGCCGGAGGGGACCTCCGCCGACGACCTGCGCAGACTGGTCCTCGACGTCCGTGGGCGCATCGCGGGCGACCGCCCGGCCGTCGTCGCCCTCTTCACCGTCGCCAACGGACGCCCCCTGACCGTCATCGCCACCAACGAGGCCGGGCGTGAGCGCGGTCTCAAGGCCGGTGACCTGGTCCGTACCGCCGCCAAGACCCTCGGCGGCGGCGGTGGCGGCAAGGCGGACGTCGCCCAGGGCGGCGGCCAGAACCCGGACGCCATCGGTGAGGCCGTCGCCGCCGTCGAGCGTCTGGTGGCCGAAACCTCGTGAGGCGAGGACGCCGTCTCGCGATCGATGTCGGGGATGCCCGTATCGGGGTCGCCTCGTGCGACCCCGACGGGGTCCTCGCCACCCCGGTGGAGACCGTGCCGGGACGGGACGTCCCGGCCGCCCACCGTCGGCTGAAACTGCTCGTCGAGGAGTATGAACCGATCGAGGTCGTCGTCGGTCTGCCCCGTTCCCTGAGCGGCGGCGAGGGCCCGGCCGCGGTCAAGGTCCGTGCTTTCGCCGGGGAACTGGCGCGCTCGATCGCACCCGTTCCGGTGCGACTCGTCGACGAGAGGATGACCACAGTCACAGCAGGTCAAGGGCTCCGTGCGGCAGGCATGAAGTCCAGAAAGGGCCGTTCTGTCATCGACCAGGCTGCCGCTGTGGTGATCCTTCAAAACGCTCTGGAGTCCGAACGGACGTTGGGAATTCCCCCAGGCGAGGGCGTCGAAGGGATTGTCTGATCGCGATACGGTAACGTTCCGCGCGATGTGGCCGTGTTCGAACAGCTGCCGCACAGAAATGAGGCGGGACGGTACACGCCCGACTCGCGGCCCTAGGGGTATCGATGACTGATTATGGCCGGAGCCCCGGCTCCGAACCGTGGCAATCCGATGACCCTTTGAACGGCGATCAGGGATGGGAAGGGCAGCAGGCCGTTTCCGGCCATGCCTCCTACGGCGGACAGCCTCAGCAGCCGTATCCACAGCAGCAGCCGCAGGGCTACGGCGTCCAGGACCCGTATCAGCAGCAGTACGACCAGCAGTACGACCAGCAGTTCTACGACGGCGGGCAGCAGTACGCGGCCGATCCGCAGGCGTACGGCGCGCACCAGCAGCACTACGGCGGCGCCGGCCAGTACGACGGCGGCTGGGACCCCGGCCCGCAGACGGGCACGCCCTACGGCGGGGCTCCCGGTGACCCCTACGGCGGTGCTCCCGCCGAGACGTACGGCGGCGCACCCGCCGAGACGTACACCGGCGGGCCCGCCGGCTACGGCAGCCGGCAGGAAGCCGACTACTACTCCACACCCGAGGCGTACCCGCCGCCGCGGCCTCCGGGCCGCCGCGCGGACCCGGAACCCGAGGCCACACCGTGGGAGTCCGAGGCCCCCGAGGAGGAGAAACACCCCTTCTTCACCGACGACGGACTGGGCGACGACGGTGCTACGCGCGATGACGACCCGAGGGGCGACCGTGACGCCCCGCGCAGGGGCGGCGGCAGCGGCGCGGGCGAGCGCCGGGGCAAGGGAAAGAAGAAGAGCCGCAACGGCTGCGCCTGCCTGGTCGTGTCCCTCGTCCTCGTCGGCGGGCTCGGCGGCGGCGTCTACTTCGGCTACCAGTTCTGGCAGGACCGGTTCGGCCCGCCCGCCGACTACTCAGGCGCCGGCACCGGCTCCGTCACGATCGAGGTCCCCAAGGGCGCGGGCCTGCTGGAGATCGGCAACATCCTGGAGAAGCAGGGCGTCGTCAAGAGCGCTGGAGCCTTCGTCTCCGCGGCCAACGAGAACCCCGAGCGGGCCAGGAGCATTCAGGACGGCGTCTATCTCCTCGCTCAGGAGATGTCCGGGGCGAACGCCGTGAAGGCGATGCTCGACCCCAAGAGCCGTAACGCCCTGGTCATCCCCGAGGGGAAGCGGAACAGCTTCGTCTACGCCGAGATCGACAAACGCCTCGGTCTGAAGAAGGGCACCACCCAGGGCGTCGCGAAAACCGAGGCGGACTCCCTCGGCCTGCCCGAGTGGGCCGAGGCCGACCCGGACGCCAAGGATCCGCTGGAAGGCTTCCTCTTCCCGGCGAGCTATCCCGTCGCCAAGGGCATGAAGCCGGAGGCGGTCCTGAAGAAGATGGTCGCCCGCGCCAACCAGGAGTTCGGCAAGAAGGACCTCAACGCCGAGGCCCAGCGGCTCGGCCTGAAATCGCCGCTCCAGGTACTGACCATCGCGAGCCTCGTCCAGGCCGAGGGCAAGTACAAACAGGACTTCGACAAGGTCTCGCGCGTCGTCTACAACCGCCTCAAGCCGGGGAACGCCGAGACGGTCGGACGGCTGGAGTTCGACTCCACGGTCAACTACTTCAGGAACCAGAGCACGCTGGACATCGGCAGCGTCAACGAGCTCCGGAAGCTCAAGGACCCGTACAACACCTACCGCATCCAGGGGCTGCCGCCGGGGCCGATCGGGAACCCGGGTATGGCGGCGTTCAACTCCGCGCTCGACCCGACTCCGGGACCCTGGTACTACTTCGTGTCGATCAACGAGGACGAAACGATCTTCGCCGAGACGAACGAGGAGCACGAGCGGAACCGTCGCAAGTACCAGGAACAGCGGGAGAATTCCGGCCAGTGAGCACCATCAGGCGGCGTGCGGCGGTCCTCGGATCGCCGATCGCCCATTCACTCTCCCCGGTTCTGCACCGCGCGGCCTACGCCGAGCTGGGGCTGACCGACTGGTCGTACGACCGGTTCGACGTGGACGAGGCCCGGCTTCCCGGTTTCGTCGGCGAGCTGGACGACAGCTGGGCCGGGCTCTCGCTGACCATGCCGCTGAAACGGGCGGTCATTCCGCTGCTCGACCGGATCACCGACACCGCGGCCTCCGTGGAGGCGGTCAACACCGTCGTCCTCACGGAGGGCGGGCGCCGTCTCGGCGACAACACCGACATCCCCGGCATGATCACCGCGCTGCGCGAGCGGGGCGTCGACCAGATCGAATCCGCGGCCGTACTCGGTGCGGGCGCGACCGCGTCCTCCGCGCTCGCCGCGCTCGCGCGGATCTGCCACGGCCCGGTCACCGCCTATGTGCGCAGCCGGGCACGAGCCGCGGAGATGCGCGGCTGGGGCGAGCGGCTGGGCGTAGACGTGCGGATCGCCGACTGGGCGGACGCCGCGGAGGCGCTGCGATCGCCGCTGGTCATCGCCACGACCCCCGCCGGCACGACCGACTCCCTCGCGGACCGGGTCCCCGAAAGGCCCGGCACCCTGTTCGACGTGCTGTACGAGCCATGGCCCACCCGGCTGGCGGCGGGCTGGTCCGCCCGAGGCGGAGCCGTCGTCGGCGGTCTCGACCTCCTCGTCCACCAGGCCGCCCTCCAGGTGGAGCAGATGACCGGCCGTGCCCGCGCACCCCTCGCGGTCATGCGAAACGCGGGCGAACGGGCGATCGAATCCCGCTAGTGCTGTGGCCGGGAGCGTTCACCGGCCCGAGACGCCCTGCACGCTCCCCCCGTGCCGTGCGGCACGGACGGTATCCCCGGCCTTGCCGGACCGTGCTCGTACGGAGCGAGTACGAGCCGCGGACCTCCGCCTCGCACCGCACCGGAGGCCGCGGGCTTATCGGCACATCGTTCCGGTCACAGCGCTAAGCTCCCCGCGTTCCGTCTCTCGACCGGGTCGTGTGCCCCGCTGATACGGAACCCACGCGGCCGAGGGGGCCGTGGTGTTCGCGGGGGAGAGTGTTATGGACATGGGTCAGCCACAGGCCGGAGCCATCTCGAAGATCTTCGACGTCGTCACCTTCGTCGTGGATTTCCTGCCGGAGTGGCTGTGGACTCCGTTCCTGTGCCTGGTCGCCGTGCTGGCCCTGGGAGGCTGGATCATCTCCATCAGAAGGAAGCGCGCCCGGCGGCAGACCGCCGGGAACACGCCGCCCGTCGCCGCCCCGACGGCCCCGCGGAGCGGCGCCGACTTCCTCGGCCCGTACGCACCCCGGCGGCGCGGCGACGGCGGCGCGGGCTGATCAGCGGCGGGCGAAGCGGTCCGGCCACGGTCCGCCGGCGTCCGACTGCTGGACCGCGGACCGGGCCACAGGCCGGGACGTGGGAGGATCGAGGGAGGCGGGCCAGGGCCGCGCACCCGGCCGCGCCGTCGCAGTCCCAGGCGCGAGCAGGAGGAGCACCGTTGAGCAGGTTGCGTTGGCTGACGGCGGGAGAATCGCACGGACCCGCACTCGTGGCGACGCTGGAGGGTCTTCCCGCCGGTGTGCCGATCACCACGGAGATGGTGGCGGACCACCTCGCCAGGCGACGCCTCGGCTACGGGCGCGGCGCCCGGATGAAGTTCGAGCAGGACGTGGTCACCTTCATCGGCGGCGTACGCCACGGGCTCACCATGGGTTCGCCGGTCGCGGTCATGGTCGGCAACAGCGAGTGGCCGAAGTGGGAGAAGGTCATGGCGGCCGACCCCGTCGACCCCGCGGAACTGGCGTCACTGGCCCGCAACGCGCCCCTCACCCGCCCCCGGCCCGGCCACGCCGACCTCGCCGGCATGCAGAAGTACGGGCTCGAAGAGGCGCGGCCGGTCCTGGAGCGCGCCAGCGCCCGTGAGACGGCCGCGCGGGTCGCGCTCGGCGCTGTCGCCCGCTCCTACCTCAAGGAGACGGCCGGAATCGAGATCGTCTCCCATGTCGTGGAATTCGGCGGAGCCAAGGCCCCGCACGGCGTGTACCCGACGCCCGCAGACGTCGACCGGCTCGACGCCGACCCGGTGCGCTGTCTCGACGCGAACGCGAGCAAGGCGATGGTCGCGGAGATCGACCAGGCCCACAAGGACGGCGACACCCTCGGCGGAGTCGTCGAGGTGCTGGCCTACGGCGTCCCCGTCGGCCTCGGCTCGCACGTCCACTGGGACCGGCGGCTCGACGCCCGGCTCGCGGGCGCGCTGATGGGCATCCAGGCCATCAAGGGCGTCGAACTGGGCGACGGCTTCGAGCTGGCGCGCGTGCCCGGATCGCAGGCCCATGACGAGATCGTGGCCACCGACGAGGGACTGCGCCGCACCTCCGGCCGCTCCGGCGGCACCGAGGGCGGGATGTCCACCGGCGAACTGCTGCGGGTCCGCGCGGCGATGAAGCCGATCGCGACCGTGCCCAAGGCTCTGGCCACCGTCGACATCACCACCGGCGAGGCCGCCGCCGCCCACCACCAGCGCTCGGACGTCGCCGCCGTGCCGGCCGCCGGCATCGTCGCCGAGGCGATGGTCGCGCTCGTCCTCGCGGACGCGGTGGCGGAGAAGTTCGGCGGCGACAGCGTGGCCGAAACCCGCCGCAACGTCTCCTCGTACCTCGGCAACCTCCACATCCGGTGAGCGCGCCGCTGATCGTCCTCGTCGGGCCCATGGGCTCCGGCAAGTCCACCGTCGGCGAACTCCTCGCCCAGCGGCTCGGCGTGGCCTACCGGGACACCGACGCCGATATCGTCGCCGCCCAGGGCCGCGAGATCTCGGACATCTTCGTCGACGCGGGCGAACCGTACTTCCGGGAACTGGAGCGCGCCGCCGTACGCGAGGCGGTCGCCGCGCACACCGGCGTACTCGCCCTCGGCGGCGGCGCGATCCTCGACGACTCCACGCGCGCGCTGCTGACCGGACTGCCGGTCGTCTATCTCTCCATCGAACTGGAGGAGGCGGTCCGGCGCACCGGCCTGAACCAGGCCCGGCCGCTGCTCGCAGTCAACCCCCGCCGCACGTGGCGGGAGCTGATGGAGGCCCGCCGGCATCTGTACACCGAGGTGGCCCGCGTCGTCGTGGCCACCGACGAACGCACCCCCGAAGAGGTCGCCCAGGCGGTCCTCGACGCTTTGGAGCTGAAGGACGAATGACCGAGCAGTCAGTGACCCGCATCCGGGTCGGCGGTACCGAAGGCTCCGAGCCGTACGAGGTACTGGTGGGCCGACAGCTCCTCGGCGAACTCCCCGGACTGATCGGCCGCGCCGAGGGCGCCTCGGGCAGGCGGAGGGTGGCCGTACTCCATCCGGAGGCCCTCGCCGAGACGGGCGAGGCGATCCGCGAGGACCTGGCCGCCCAGGGGTACGAGGCCATCGCGATCCAGCTCCCCAACGCGGAGGAGTCCAAGACGGCCGAGGTCGCCGCGTACTGCTGGAAGGCGCTGGGGCAGACCGGCTTCACCCGCAGCGATGTCATCGTGGGCGTCGGCGGCGGCGCCACCACCGACCTCGCGGGCTTCGTCGCCGCCACCTGGCTGCGCGGGGTGCGCTGGATCGCCCTGCCGACGACCGTGCTCGGCATGGTGGACGCGGCCGTCGGCGGCAAGACCGGCATCAACACCGCCGAGGGCAAGAACCTCGTCGGAGCCTTCCACCCGCCCGCGGGCGTGCTCTGCGATCTGGCCGCGCTCGACTCGCTGCCCGTCAACGACTACGTCAGCGGCCTGGCCGAGATCATCAAGGCGGGCTTCATCGCCGACCCGGTCATCCTCGACCTCGTGGAAGCCGACCCGCAGGGGGCGCGTACCCCCGCCGGGCCGCATACCGCCGAGCTGATCGAGCGTTCCATCCGGGTGAAGGCGGAGGTCGTCTCCGACGACCTCCGGGAGTCCGGCCGGCGCGAGATCCTCAACTACGGCCACACCCTCGCCCACGCCATCGAGAAGAACGAGCGCTACAAGTGGCGGCACGGCGCAGCCGTCTCCGTCGGCATGGTCTTCGCGGCCGAACTGGGCCGTCTGGCCGGCCGGCTCGACGACGCCACCGCCGACCGGCACCGCGCCGTCCTGGAGTCCGTCGGGCTGCCGCTGACCTACCGAGGCGACCAGTGGCCCCGGCTGCTGGAGACCATGAAGGTCGACAAGAAGTCGCGCGGCAATCTGCTCCGCTTCATCGTCCTCGACTCGCTCGCCAAACCGACCGTGCTGGAGGGCCCGGACCCGGCGGTCCTGCTCGCCGCCTACGCCGAGATCGCGGCGGACTCCGCATGAGCCGCCCGGTGCTCGTCCTCAACGGCCCCAACCTGGGGCGGCTCGGCTCCCGCGAGCCCGACGTCTACGGCGCGACCTCCTACGCCGGCCTGGTCGAGACCTGCCGGGCGCTCGGCGGGGAGCTGGGCTTCGACGTGGACGTCCGGGAGACGAACGACGAGGGCGAGATGATCCGCTGGCTGCACGAAGCCGCCGACGGCTCGGTCCCCGTCATCCTCAACCCCGGTGCGTTCACGCACTATTCGTACGGGATGCGGGACGCCGCCGCGCAGCGGACCGCGCCGCTGATCGAGGTCCACATCTCGAATCCGCACACCCGTGAGGTGTTCCGGCACACCTCGGTGGTCGCCGCGGTCTCCAGCGGCACGATCGCGGGCTTCGGCATCGGTTCCTACCGCCTCGCCCTGCGCGCGCTGGCCGAGGAACTGTCGGGCTGAACACGGTGTGGGGGGTCTCGCACAGCCGGTCGGACCGATCGGCTGAGCAGGGCACTTCGGGCCGTTCCCGATCGTTGGGCCGGTACCGTACGGGGTTCGGGCCGCTTGGCGGCGGATCCGGGGGGTACCGTTCGGTGGCGGCGACAGGTGAACTGCCGCCCGGACAGCGTCAGTCGTACGAGACGGAGTGGCACCGGATGCAGCACGCAGTGGGGGCTCCGCTGCCGCCTCCCCATGGGCCGGGGGACCACCGGGCCGGATGGACACCGGGCGACCGCCACCCCGGCCCGAGCCAGGGCCACCCGCAGCCACCGCCGCCGGAGCACCGGCCCGCGGTGCCCCCGGCCACCTCCCCGGCCTCCGCCGGAGAGCCGTCGGCGGGGCGTCGGCCGGTGCCGTTCCCGGGTGCTCACGGCGGTCCGCAGCCCATACCGCCGGGCGGCCCTCCCGGCCCGCCGCCCGCCGGCCCGCCGCCCCCGGCCGCTCCCCCCGGAGGGAGGCCGCCCGCCGCGCCGCCGCAGGGCGGGCCGCACCGCACACCCCCGGCGCACCACGGCCATCCGGGCAACGGCGGTCACCCCGCACCGGGCTGGACCGCGCCCGGACCCCAGCACCCCTCCTTGGCACCGCCCCGCGACAGCACGGGCCACGTCCAGCTCCCGCCCGGCGGTCCCGTCGGCCTGCCCGCTCCTCCGCAGGCCGACAGCGGCACCGGCACCGCGACGCTCGCCGTCCTGCTGATCGGCCCGGCGGGCGCGGGCAAGACGACCGTGGCCCGCCACTGGGCCACCAGCCGACGGGTGGCCACGGCGCACATCAGCCTCGACGATGTACGCGAATGGGTCTGCTCCGGCTTCGCCGACCCCCAGTCCGGCTGGAACGAGCGGTCCGAGGCCCAGTACCGCCTCGCCCGCCGCACCTGCGGCTTCGCGGCGCGCAACTTCCTCGCCAACAACATCTCCTGCATCCTCGACGACGCGGTCTTTCCCGACCGTCCGGTCGTCGGCCTCGGCGGCTGGAAGCGCCATGTCGGTCCGGGGCTGCTCCCCGTCGTCCTGCTGCCCGGCCTCGAAGTCGTCCTGGAGCGGAACGCGGAGCGCAGCGGCAACCGCCGCCTCTCCGACGAGGAGGTGGCGACCATCCACGGCCGGATGGCCGGCTGGTACGGCTCGGGCCTGCCGATCATCGACAACTCCAAGTACGACGTCGAGACGACGGCCCGCGTTCTGGACGACGTCCTGGCCCGCTCCATCACGAGCCCACCGGCCTGGTAACGAGCCCCGCCACGCCACGGAACCCGGACGGCGGGCCCCGCCCGACCCACCGCGCCGCCGGAGCCGTCCGGCCCCGGTCGGACGCGCTGGCCGGGCCGAGACGGGCATTCACCCGTACGCTCGGGGCATGTCAGAGGTGTATGGCGTCCGCCGTGACCGGCTGCGGGAGCGGTGCGCGAATGCGGGAAGTGGTGGGGTCCTCGTCTCGCGGCCCGCGAACGTGCGGTACCTCGCCGGATGCGCGTTCCCGGCTGCCGTACTGCTGCTCGGGCCGGAGGAGGACGTGCTGCTCTGCCCCCGTACGCCCGGCGGCGACCTCGCCGGGGGACGGCCGGACGAGGGGCTGCGGCTGAGCCTGCTGCCGAACTCGGAGGGGGACCCCGTGGTCGCCGCCGCCGAGCTGACCCGGACCGGCGGGATCGAGACGCTCGCCGTCGAGGAGCACCACCTCACCGTCGCCCGCCACCGGGCCATGCGTTCTGTCGCGCCCCGGCTCCGCCTCGCCGACCTCGGGCTCGCGGTCGAGCAGCAGCGGATCGTGAAGGACGAAGAGGAGATCGCCTGTCTGCGGATCGCGGCGGAGATCACCGACCAGGCCCTCGGCGAACTGCTCGAATCGATCCTGGTGGGCCGGACCGAGCGGCATCTCGCGCTGGAGCTGGAGCGGCGGCTCGTCGACCACGGGGCGGACGGGCCCGCCTTCCCCACGTCCGTGGCCACCGGGCAGAACTCGGGCCGCAGGGGCCACCGTCCGACGGACCGCAGGGTCGAGGAGGGTGATTTCCTCACCGTCTGTGTCGGCGCGGACTACCGCGGCTACCGCTGCGAGATCGGCCGTACCTTCGTCATCGGCACCACCCCCGCGGACTGGCAGATCGAGCTGTACGACCTCGTCTTCGCCGCTCAGAGGGCCGCGCGGGAGGCCCTCGTACCGGGCGCCGCGTACCGCGATGTGGACCACGCGGCCCGCCACATCCTGGACGGCGCGGGCCACGGAGAGGGCCTCGCGCCGACCACCGGGCACGGTGTGGGCCTCGAAATCGACGAGGATCCGCAGTTGGCGCCTGCCGCCATGGGTAAACTGGACGCTTGCGTGCCGGTCACCGTCGAACCGGGGGTCCACCTTCCGGGCCGGGGCGGGGTCCGGATCGATGACACGCTCGTCGTACGCCAGGAGGCGGACGGCGGACCCGAGCTACTCACCATCACGACCAAGGAGCTGCTCGCGCTCTGAGCGCGCCGTCGCAGTCCCCGGTCGTCCACGTCAGTCCAGGAGATTCCGCAACCGTGGCTTCCACGAACGACCTCAAGAACGGCATGGTGCTCAAGCTCGACAACGACCAGCTCTGGTCCGTCGTCGAGTTCCAGCATGTCAAGCCCGGCAAGGGCCCGGCATTCGTGCGCACCAAGCTCAAGAACGTGCTCTCCGGAAAGATCGTCGACAAGACGTTCAACGCCGGCGTGAAGGTCGAGACGGCCACCGTCGACCGCCGCGACATGCAGTTCTCGTACATGGACGGCGACTACTTCGTCTTCATGGACATGCAGACCTATGACCAGCTGCACGTCGAGCGCAAGGCCGTCGGCGACGCCGCCAACTTCCTGATCGAGGGCTTCGAGGCCACCGTCGCCACCCACGAGGGCAATGTGCTCTACGTCGAGCTGCCGGCGGCCGTCGAGCTGGTCATCCAGGAGACCGAGCCCGGTGTCCAGGGCGACCGCTCCACCGGCGGCACCAAGCCCGCCACGCTGGAGACCGGCTTCGAGGTCCAGGTTCCGCTCTTCATCACCACCGGTGAGAAGATCAAGGTCGACACCCGCTCCGGCGACTACCTCAGCCGGGTGAACAACTAACCGTGGCTGCCCGCAGCAACGCCCGGAAACGTGCCTTCCAGATCCTCTTCGAGGCCGATCAGCGCGGTGAGCCCGTGCGCACCGTCCTCGCCGACTGGATCCGGCACGCGCGGACCGACGACAGGCAGCCCCCGGTCAGCGAGTACACCATGCAGCTGGTCGAGGGGTACGCCGAGTACGCGGTCCGGATCGATGACCTGGTCACCACGTACGCCGTCGACTGGGAGCTGGACCGGATGCCGGTCGTCGACCGGAACATCGTCCGGCTGGGCGCGTACGAACTGGTGTGGATGGACGAGACCCCCGACGCCGTGGCGATCGACGAGGCGGTGCAGCTCGCCAAGGAGTTCTCCACCGAGGACTCTCCGGGGTTCGTGAACGGCCTCCTCGGCCGTTTCAAGGAGCTGAAGTCCTCCCTGCGCCGTGAGAACGCCTGAGGGGCCTTACGGCGACGGCAGGGCGGCACGCCCCAAAGCTCGACCGGGCCCGGATCGGAAGCCGAACAGTCTTCCGCTCCGGGCCCGGCACGCGTCCGGTACCCGCCCCCGCGCCCCTCGCGGCAGCAGGCCACCCGCACTGTACGAGTGCCCGCACCCGTTGCGACGGCGGGCAACCCGCACCGCACGAGCCCCCACACCACGTGGACCTGCCTGGCCCCGAGGGCCCGAGTTTCACATCTCCGGCGAACCCTGGTGGCGGGGCGTTCTTGTCTCCCTCTGGTAGGGGGTGTGCAGGGTCGTCCCCGCAGGGGATCGGCGGCAAGTCCGGGGTTCCTGACGAAAGCGCCTGTATGCCGCCGACCCCGAGGAGTCGAGCCCGGAGGACCCCCGGACCCGAACCAAACAAGCGCCCGCGCCCCTCGCGGCAGCGGGCAACCCGCACCCAACGAGACCCCGCGCCCCCTGCGGCGGCAGGCATCCCGCACTGTACGAGTGCCCGCACGAGGTGGGCCTGTCTCACCCCGGGGGCCTGAGTTTCGCGTTTCCGGCAAACCGCGAGAGCGGGCCGTTCTTGCCGCCTCCGGTAGGGGGTGTGCAGGGTCGTCCCCGCAGGGGATCGGCGGCAAGTCCGGGGTTCCTGACCAAAGCGCCTGTATGCCGCCGACCCCGAGGAGTCGAGCCCGGAGGACCCCCGAACCCGCACGGGACGAGCCCCCGCGCCCCTTGCGGCAGCAAGCAACCCGCACCGAACGAGCCCCCGCACCAGGTGGGCTTGTCTCACCCCAGGGGCCCGAGTTTCGCGTCTCCGGCGAACCGCGAGAGCGGGCCGTTCTTGCCGCCTCCGGTAGGGGGTGTGCAGGGTCGTCCCCGCAGGGGATCGGCGGCAAGTCCGGGGTTCCTGACCAAGGCGCCTGTATGCCGCCGACCCCGAGGAGTCGAGCCCGGAGGACCCCCGGACCCGAACCAAACAAGCGCCCGCGCCCCTCGCGGCAGCGGGCAACCCGCACCCAACAAGACCCGCACGACCCGCGCCCGCAGGCAACCCGCACCCAACAGACCCCGCACCACCCGCCCCCGCAAGCAACCGACGCCAGGCCGACACCGCCCCAAACGCGGAGGGTGAACCCATCCGTACGGGTTCACCCTCCGGCGTGACGTTTCTCCAGCTTCGGCGACGGCCTCCGCCGGCTCAGTTGTCCTCGTGCGCCACCGCACGCCGCGCGTCCGCGTCCAGCACACCCCAGCTGATCAGCTGCTCGGTGAGGACCGACGGGGACTGGTCGTAGATGACGGCGAGCGTGCGCAGGTCGTCCTGCCGGATCGACAGCACCTTGCCGTTGTAGTCGCCTCGCTGGGACTGGATCGTCGCCGCGTACCGCTGCAGCGGACCCGCCTTCTCGGCCGGGACGTGCGCCAGCCGCTCCAGGTCGAGGACGAGCTTCGGCGGCGGCTCGGCGGCCCCGCCCGGCGTGGTGCCCGGAAGCAGTTCCTGCACCGGAACACCGTAGAAATCCGCCAGCTCGGCCAGGCGCTGTACGGTCACGGCACGGTCGCCACGCTCGTACGAACCGACCACGACGGCCTTCCAGCGGCCCTGGGACTTCTCCTCCACACCGTGGAGGGACAGCCCCTGCTGCGTGCGGATGGCGCGGAGCTTGGCCCCGAGCTGCTTTGCGTATTCGCTGGACATATAGCTCCCCGGACGCTGGGACAACCGGCGGCTCCGCCGCGCGGCTGGTGACTCACTGTGAGGTTACGCAGCGTTACTTGGCTGCGTCAAGCCGAATGGGTCCAGACCGGTGGCTTGTCATGATCCAGACGGCTTCACGGGCAGGTCCGGACCAGGTCCGGAGCAGGTCCGGACCATGGGGGGCCGCAAAGGCCGCAGAAGGGTCCTGGTAGCGTGGCAGCCGTAAATCCGACGTCCTTTAAGGTCCGTCCCGTGAGGCGGAGAAGGAGGTCCGTTTCCCATGGACACGAACAGCTCCGATGCGGCACGCCCCGTTCTCGAGGCCCCCGACATCGCGCGGGTGCTGACCCGTATCGCCCACGAGATCGTCGAACGCGCCAAGGGCGCCGACGACGTGGTGCTTCTCGGCATCCCCACCCGCGGCGTCTTCCTCGCCCGCAGGCTCGCCGACAAGCTCGAAGAGATCACCGGGCGCACGATGCCGGTCGGTTCCCTCGACATCACGATGTACCGCGACGACCTGCGCCTGCGGCCCGCCCGTGCGCTGGCCCGCACCGACATCCCGGCCGACGGCGTCGACGGCAGACTGGTCGTCCTCGTCGACGACGTGCTGTTCTCCGGCCGTACCATCCGCGCCGCCCTCGACGCGCTCGGCGACATCGGCCGCCCCCGCGCCGTACAGCTCGCGGTCCTGGTCGACCGCGGACACCGCGAGCTGCCCATCCGCGCCGACTACGTGGGCAAGAACCTCCCCACGTCGCTGCGGGAGACGGTCAAGGTCCAGCTCCGCGAGGAGGACGGACGGGACACCGTGCTGCTCGGCGTACGCGAGACGGCCCCCCGGCACCACGGGGACCGGAGCGAGGCCGCGCAGCCCTAGCGCCGCACCCCCGTCCGCCCCGCCCGCCCGGCGGACACCGCACACCCGCATGCCCCGCGCCTCCCGAGGCCGCGACGGCGCCGGCCGCACCCCGAGCCCGCCCGCCGCAGTCCACGGAACCCGCAGCCCGCCCCAGGGCCGACCCACCGGAGCCACTCCAGATGAAGCATCACCTCATCTCGGCCGCCGACCTCACCCGTGACGACGCCGTCCTCATCCTCGACACCGCCGAGGAGATGGCCCGAGTCGCCGACCGGCCGATCAAGAAGCTGCCCACCCTCCGCGGCCGTACCGTCGTCAACCTCTTCTTCGAGGACTCGACCCGGACCCGGATCTCCTTCGAGGCCGCGGCCAAGCGCCTCTCCGCGGACGTCATCAACTTCTCCGCCAAGGGATCGTCGGTCTCCAAGGGCGAGTCCCTCAAGGACACCGCGCTGACCCTGGAGGCGATGGGCGCGGACGCCGTCGTCATCCGCCACCACGCCTCCGGCGCGCCCTACCGGCTCGCCAACTCCGGCTGGATCGACGGGTCGGTCGTCAACGCCGGCGACGGCACCCACGAGCACCCCACCCAGGCCCTGCTCGACGCCTTCACCATGCGCCGCCGCCTCGTCGGCAAGGACGCCGGGCTCGGCCGCGACCTCGCCGGACGCCGGATCACGATCGTCGGCGACATCCTGCACAGCCGGGTCGCCCGCTCCAACGTGCTGCTGCTCGCCACCCTCGGCGCCGAGGTCACCCTCGTCGCCCCGCCCACCCTCGTACCCGTCGGCGTCGAGAGCTGGCCGTGCGAGGTGAGCTACCACCTGGACGACGTGCTGCCCAAGTCGGACGCGGTGATGATGCTGCGGGTGCAGCGCGAGCGCATGAACGCCGCCTTCTTCCCGACCGAGCGCGAGTACTCCCGCCGCTACGGCCTCGACGGCGACCGGATGGCCCGGATGCCCGCGCACTCCATAGTCATGCACCCCGGCCCCATGAACCGGGGCATGGAGATCACCGCCGAGGTCGCCGACTCCGACCGCTGCACGGCCGTCGAACAGGTCGCCAACGGCGTCTCGATCCGGATGGCCGTCCTGTATCTGCTGCTCGGCGGCAACGAACCCGCCGTCACCCACGCCCGTACCGAGGAGACCAAGTAATCATGAGCAAGATCCTTATCCGTGGTGCGCGCGTGCTCGGCGGACCGGTTCAGGATGTGCTGATCGTGGGGGAGTCGGTCGCGGAGGTCGGTGACTCGCTCGGCGGCGTCGGCGGCGTCGGTGCTGCGGGTGCGCAGGACGTGACCGTCGTCGAGGCGGACGGGCTCATCCTGCTGCCGGGGCTGGTGGATCTGCACACGCATCTGCGGGAGCCGGGGCGGGAGGACTCGGAGACGGTGCTGACCGGGACGCGGGCCGCCGCGGCCGGGGGCTTCACCGCGGTGCACGCGATGGCCAACACGTTCCCGGTGGCGGACACGGCCGGTGTGGTGGAGCAGGTGTGGCGGCTGGGACGCGAGTCGGGCTACTGCGATGTCCAGCCCGTCGGCGCGGTCACCGTGGGTCTGGAAGGCAAGCAGCTCGCCGAGCTGGGCGCGATGCACGACTCCGCCGCCGCGGTGAAGGTCTTCTCCGACGACGGCAAGTGCGTCGACGACGCGGTGATCATGCGGCGGGCGCTGGAGTACGTCAAGGCGTTCGACGGCGTCGTCGCCCAGCACGCCCAGGAGCCCCGGCTGACCGAGGGCGCCCAGATGAACGAGGGCGTGGTCTCCGCCGAACTGGGCCTCGGGGGCTGGCCCGCCGTCGCCGAGGAATCGATCATCGCGCGCGATGTGCTGCTCGCCGCGCACGTCGGCTCCCGCGTCCACATCTGCCATCTGTCCACCGCGGGGTCGGTGGAGATCGTGCGCTGGGCCAAGTCGAAGGGCTGGAACGTGACCGCCGAGGTCACCCCGCACCACCTGCTGCTCACCGACGAGCTGGTGCGGACGTACAACCCCGTCTACAAGGTCAACCCGCCGCTGCGGACCGAGGCCGATGTGACGGCACTGCGCGAGGCGCTCGCGGACGGCACCATCGACTGCGTCGCCACCGACCACGCGCCGCATCCGCACGAGGACAAGGACTGCGAGTGGGGCGCGGCGGCCATGGGCATGGTCGGCCTGGAGACCGCCCTGTCCGTGGTGCAGGAGACGATGGTCGAGACCGGACTGCTGGACTGGGCCGGGGTCGCGGACCGGATGTCGTTCCGGCCGGCGCGCATCGGGCGTCTGGAGGGCCATGGGCGTCCCGTCTCGGCTGGTGAGCCCGCGAACCTGGTGCTCGTGGATCCGGCATACCGTGGAGCGGTGGACCCCGCGGGCTTCGCCTCCCGCAGCCGCAACACCCCCTACCAGGGCCGTGAGCTGCCGGGACGCGTCACCCACACCTTCCTGCGGGGCCGGGCAACGGTCATCGACGGGAACCTCACGTGACATCTCTCACCGCCATCGCAGCCGAGTTCTCCGCCGAGCAGAAGTCCGCGGAGGTCACCGACTGGGCGGCCCGCATCGGCTGGGTCGTCGGGCTGCTGGTCTTCATCGCGCTCGTCTACTGGCTGATGCGCCAGGGCTGGAAGTGGCGGGGCAGCCTCCAGTCGGGCCTGCCCGAACTGCCCACCGCTCCCGAACCGCCCGGTGAGCCGCTGCTGACGCTGACCGGCCGCTACCACGGCTCCACCACGGCCGGACAGTGGCTCGACCGGATCGTCGCCCACGGCCTCGGCGTCCGCAGCCGGGTCGAGCTGACCCACACCGACGCCGGGCTCGACGTCGTACGCCCCGGAGCGAGCGACTTCTTCATCCCGGCCTCGGCCCTGCGCGAGGTCCGCCTCGACAAGGGCATCGCCGGGAAGGTCCTCGTCGAGGGGGGACTCCTGATCATCACCTGGCAGCACGGCGACACGCTCATCGACTCCGGCTTCCGCTCCGACCGGGCGGCCGAGCACAACGCCTGGGTCAGCACCCTGAACCACCTGATCAACACGACGGAAGGCGCACGATGACGACCTCCACCCAGGCAACCGCCACCGCGAGGAAGGAGGGTCCCGCCGTACTCGTCCTGGAGGACGGGCGCACCTTCCGCGGGCGCGCCTACGGGGCCGTGGGGGAGACCTTCGGCGAGGCGGTGTTCAACACCGGCATGACCGGCTACCAGGAAACGCTCACCGACCCCTCGTACCACCGCCAGGTCGTCGTCATGACCGCCCCCCACGTCGGCAACACCGGCGTCAACGACGAGGACGACGAGTCACGGCGGATCTGGGTCGCCGGCTATGTCGTACGCGACCCCGCCCGCGTCCCGTCCAACTGGCGCTCCCGGCGCTCCCTCGACTCCGAGCTGACCCGTCAGGGCATCGTCGGCATCAGCGGTGTCGACACCCGCGCCCTCACCCGCCATCTGCGCGAGCGCGGCGCGATGCGCGTCGGGATCTTCTCCGGCGAGGCCGTCACCGACGAGGAGACGCTGCTCGCGCGCGTCCGGCAGGCCCCGCAGATGACGGGCGCGGACCTCTCCGCCGAGGTCGCCACCGCCGAGCCGTACGTCGTCCCCGCGATCGCGCCCGACGGCACGGCCGTCCCCATCGGCGAGGCACGCTTCACCGTCGCCGCCCTCGACCTCGGCATCAAGGGCATGACCCCCCACCGGATGGCCGAACGCGGCATCGAGGTGCACGTCCTGCCCGCCACCGCCACCGTCGACGACGTGTACGCCGTCGAGCCGGACGGCGTCTTCCTCTCCAACGGCCCCGGCGACCCCGCCACCGCCGACCTGACGGTGATCAAGGCGGTTCTGGAGCGCGGGACCCCGCTCTTCGGCATCTGCTTCGGCAACCAGCTCCTCGGCCGCGCCCTCGGCTTCGGCACCTACAAGCTGAAGTACGGCCACCGCGGCATCAACCAGCCCGTCCAGGACCGCGCCACCGGCAAGGTCGAGGTCACCGCCCACAACCACGGATTCGCCGTCGACGCCCCGCTCGACCGGATCTCCGACACCCCCTACGGCCGCGCCGAGGTCTCCCACGTCTGCCTCAACGACGACGTGGTCGAAGGTCTCCGCCTGCTCGACCGGCCGGCCTTCAGCGTCCAGTACCACCCCGAAGCGGCCGCGGGCCCCCACGACGCCGCGTACCTGTTCGACCGCTTCACATCCCTGATGGAGGGCCAGCGTGCCTAAGCGCACCGATATCCAGTCCGTCCTGGTCATCGGCTCGGGCCCGATCGTCATCGGTCAGGCCGCCGAGTTCGACTACAGCGGCACCCAGGCGTGCCGCGTCCTCAAGGCCGAGGGCCTGCGCGTCATCCTGGTCAACTCCAACCCGGCGACGATCATGACCGACCCGGAGATCGCCGACGCCACATACGTCGAGCCGATCACCCCCGAGTTCGTCGAGAAGATCATCGCCAAGGAGCGCCCCGACGCGCTGCTCCCCACCCTCGGCGGCCAGACCGCGCTCAACACCGCCATCTCCATGCACGAGCAGGGAGTGCTGGAGAAGTACGGCGTCGAGCTGATCGGCGCCAATGTCGAGGCCATCCACAAGGGCGAGGACCGCGACCTCTTCAAGGGCGTCGTCGACGCGGTACGGGAGAAGACCGGCCACGGCGAGTCCGCGCGCTCGGTCATCTGCCACACCATGGACGACGTCATCAAGGGCGTCGACACCCTCGGCGGCTACCCCGTCGTCGTCCGCCCCTCCTTCACCATGGGCGGCGCGGGCTCCGGCTTCGCCCACGACGAGGGCGAGCTGCGCCGTATCGCCGGACAGGGCCTCGCGCTCTCCCCGACCACCGAGGTGCTCCTGGAGGAGTCCATCCTCGGCTGGAAGGAGTACGAGCTGGAGCTGATGCGCGACAAGCACGACAACGTCGTCGTCGTCTGTTCCATCGAGAACTTCGACCCCATGGGCGTCCACACCGGGGACTCCATCACCGTCGCCCCGGCGATGACCCTCACCGACCGCGAGTACCAGCGGCTGCGCGACATCGGCATCGCCATCATCCGCGAGGTCGGCGTCGACACCGGCGGCTGCAACATCCAGTTCGCGGTCAACCCCGAGGACGGCCGGATCATCGTCATCGAGATGAACCCGCGCGTCTCCCGCTCCTCCGCGCTCGCCTCCAAGGCCACCGGCTTCCCCATCGCCAAGATCGCCGCGAAGCTCGCCGTCGGCTACACCCTCGACGAGATCCCCAACGACATCACCGAGAAGACCCCGGCCTCCTTCGAGCCCACACTCGACTACGTCGTCGTCAAGGCCCCCCGCTTCGCCTTCGAGAAGTTCCCCTCCGCCGACGCCACCCTCACCACCACCATGAAGTCGGTCGGCGAGGCCATGGCGATCGGTCGGAACTTCACCGAGGCGCTCCAGAAGGCCCTGCGCTCCCTGGAGAAGAAGGGCAGCCAGTTCGACTTCACCGGCGCGGTCGGCGACAAGGCCGAACTGCTCCGCGAGGCCGTGCGCCCCACCGACGGCCGGATCAACACCGTCATGCAGGCCATCCGCGCCGGCGCCCTCCCCGAGGAGATCTTCGAGGCCACGAAGATCGACCCGTGGTTCGTCGACCAGCTCTTCCTGATCAAGGAGATCGCCGACGAACTGACCGCGGCCGAGAAGCTCGACCCCGAACTCCTCGCCGAGGCCAAGCGGCACGGTTTCTCCGACGCCCAGATCGCCGCCGTCCGCGGGCTCCGCGAGAACGTCGTCCGCGAGGTCCGGCACGCGCTCGGCATCCGCCCGGTCTACAAGACCGTCGACACCTGCGCCGCCGAGTTCGCCGCGAGGACCCCCTACTTCTACTCCTCGTACGACGAGGAGAGCGAGGTCGCCCCGCGCGACAAGCCCGCGGTGATCATCCTGGGCTCCGGGCCCAACCGCATCGGCCAGGGCATCGAGTTCGACTACTCCTGCGTCCACGCCTCCTTCGCGCTCTCCGACGCCGGGTTCGAGACCGTGATGGTCAACTGCAACCCCGAGACCGTCTCCACCGACTACGACACCTCCGACCGGCTCTACTTCGAGCCGCTCACCCTGGAGGACGTCCTGGAGATCGTGCACGCGGAGGCCCAGGCCGGACCGATCGCCGGCGTCGTCGTCCAGCTCGGCGGCCAGACCCCCCTCGGCCTCGCCCAGGCGCTCAAGGACAACGGCGTCCCCGTCGTCGGCACCCCGCCGGAGGCCATCCACGCCGCCGAGGACCGCGGAGCCTTCGGCCGCGTCCTCAAGGAGGCCGGACTCCCCGCGCCCAAACACGGCACAGCCACCACCTTCGGCGAGGCCAAGGCCATCGCCGACGAGATCGGCTACCCCGTCCTCGTACGCCCCTCGTACGTGCTCGGCGGACGCGGCATGGAGATCGTGTACGACGAGATCCGCCTCCAGTCGTACATCTCCGAGTCCACCGAGATCAGCCCCACCCGGCCCGTCCTCGTCGACCGCTTCCTCGACGACGCCATCGAGATCGACGTCGACGCCCTCTACGACGGCGAGGAGCTGTACCTCGGCGGAGTCATGGAGCACATCGAGGAGGCCGGAATCCACTCCGGCGACTCGGCGTGCGCCCTGCCCCCGATCACCCTCGGCGGCTTCGACGTCAAGCGGCTGCGCGCCTCCACCGAGGCCATCGCGCGCGGCGTCGGCGTCCGCGGACTGATCAACATCCAGTTCGCCATGGCCGGGGACATCCTGTACGTCCTGGAGGCCAACCCGCGCGCCTCCCGGACCGTCCCCTTCACCTCCAAGGCCACCGCCGTACCGCTGGCGAAGGCCGCCGCCCGGATCTCGCTGGGCGCGACCATCGCCGAACTGCGCGCCGAGGGCCTCCTCCCGGCCGACGGCGACGGCGGCACCCTGCCCATGGACGCGCCGATCTCCGTCAAGGAGGCCGTGATGCCGTGGTCCCGCTTCCGCGACATCCACGGCCGGGGCGTCGACACCATCCTCGGCCCGGAGATGCGGTCCACGGGCGAGGTCATGGGCATCGACACCGTCTTCGGCACCGCGTACGCGAAATCGCAGGCGGGCGCGTACGGTCCCCTGCCCACCACCGGCCGCGCGTTCATCTCGGTCGCCAACCGCGACAAGCGCTCGATGATCTTCCCGGCGCGCGAGCTGGTCGGCCACGGCTTCGAACTCCTCGCCACCTCCGGCACCGCCGAGGTCCTCAAGCGCAACGGCATCAACGCCACGGTGGTGCGCAAGCACAGCGAGGGCGAGGGCCCGAACGGCGAGAAGACCATCGTCCAGCTCATCCACGACGGCCAGGTCGACCTCATCGTCAACACCCCGTACGGCACGGGCGGCCGGCTCGACGGCTACGACATCCGCACCGCCGCGGTGGCGCGCTCCGTCCCCTGTCTGACGACGGTCCAGGCGCTCGCCGCCGCCGTCCAGGGCATCGACGCTCTCAACCGCGGTGACGTCGGCGTCCGTTCCCTCCAAGAGCACGCCCGGCATCTGACCGCGGCCCGCGACCAGTGACCGACGAGGGGGACACCGGAAACGGTGTCCCCCTCTTCATGAGGACACCCACCATGTACAAGCTGCTCTTCAACCTCCTCTTCCGGCGGATGGACCCCGAGAAGGCCCACCACCTGGCCTTCGGCTGGATCCGGCTGGCAGCGCGGATCCCCGTGCTGCGCACCTTCATCGCCGCCGTGCTCGCCCCCCGCCACCGGGAACTGCGCACCGAGGCGCTCGGACTGCGGATGCACGGCCCCTTCGGCCTCGCGGCGGGCTTCGACAAGAACGCCCTCGGCGTCGACGGCATGGCGATGCTCGGCTTCGACCATGTCGAGATCGGCACGGTCACGGCGCTGGCCCAGCCCGGCAACCCCGTGAAGCGCCTCTTCCGGCTCGTCCCCGACCGGGCCCTGATCAACCGCATGGGCTTCAACAACGAGGGCTCCGCCGCCGTCGCCCAGCGCCTCGGGGAGCGCCGGCCCGTCTTCCGAACCGTCGTCGGCGTCAACATCGGCAAGACCAAGGTGGTGCCCGAGTCCGAGGCCGTCGCCGACTACGTCACCTCCACCGAGCGGCTCGCCCGCCACGCCGACTACCTCGTGGTCAACGTCTCCTCGCCGAACACGCCCGGCCTGCGCGACCTCCAGGCCACCGAGTCGCTGCGCCCGCTGCTCACCGCCGTACGCGAGGCCGCCGACCGTGTGGAGCCCCGCCGCCGGGTTCCCCTGCTGGTCAAGATCGCGCCCGATCTCGCCGACGAGGACATCGACGCGGTCGCCGATCTCGCCGTCGAGCTGGGGCTGGACGGCATCATCGCCACCAACACGACCATCGCCCGCGACGGACTGTCCTCCTCGCCCTCCCTGACCGGCGAGACCGGCGGGCTCTCCGGCGCGCCCCTGAAGGAGCGTTCCCTCGCCGTACTGCGCCGCCTGTACGCACGGGTCGGCGACCGTGTCACGCTCGTCGGCGTCGGCGGCATCGAGAACGCCGAGGACGCCTGGCAGCGCATCCTCGCCGGAGCCACCCTCATCCAGGGCTACAGCGCCTTCGTCTACGAGGGTCCGTTCTGGAGCCGTGCCATCCACAAGGGGCTCGCCGCGCGTCTCGCGGCCAGTCCGCACGCCACCATCGCCGAGGCCGTGGGCGCCGGCGTCCGCGCACGGAAGGAATCCGCCGCATGACCCCTGTGACCCCCTTCGGCGCCCGTCTGCGCGCGGCCATGGACAGCCGGGGCCCGCTCTGCGTCGGCATCGACCCCCACGCGTCCCTCCTGCGGGACTGGGGCCTGAACGACGATGTCGCGGGCCTCGAACGCTTCACCCGTACGACGGTGGAGGCACTGGCCGACCGGGTCGCCGTCCTCAAGCCCCAGTCGGCGTTCTTCGAGCGCTTCGGCTCGCGTGGCATCGCCGTACTGGAGAAGGCGGTCGAGGAGGCGCGGGCGGCGGGCGCGCTGGTGCTGATGGACGCCAAGCGCGGCGACATCGGCTCCACGATGGCCGCCTACGCGGCGACCTATCTGGACCCGGCCTCCCCGCTGTTCTCGGACGCGGTCACCCTCTCCCCGTATCTCGGCTTCGGCTCGCTCCGCCCGGCGCTCGACGCCGCCGCGGCGGCGGGCTCGGGCGTCTTCGTGCTGGCGCTCACCTCCAACCCCGAGGGCGCGGAGGTCCAGCGCGCCACCACGCCCGGCGGCCGGTCGCTGGCGCAGCTGATGCTCGACCACATGGCCGCCGAGAACGCCGGCGCCCGGCCGCTCGGCTCCGTCGGGGCCGTGATCGGGGCGACGCTGGGCGACGCGGGCGTCGACCCGGAGATCAACGGGCCGCTGCTGGCCCCCGGCATCGGCGCCCAGGGCGCGGCCCCGGCGGACCTGCCGGGCGTCTTCGGCTCCGCCGTCGGCAACGTCGTCCCGAGCGTCAGCCGGGGCGTCCTGCGCCATGGACCGGACGCGCCGGCCCTGCGCGAGTCGGCGGCGCGATTCGCCGACGAGATCGCGAACGCGGTCTCGGGCGGCCGGCCGAGGGCGTAGGACCGCCCATGACCGGAGCATAGATGTACTGACCAGCGGAATCGTGGCCGACGGGCCGGGAGTCTCCTGAGAAACCTGAGTACCGGCGCTGTTGACAGAATCTTGACGCAAATGCCGGTCGTTATGTCCGAAAAATACTAGTCAGTCGATGCTGACCAGGACTTTTCCGCTGTTCTCGCTGACTGGAGCCGTCATGGCCGCTAGTCTCCGTCGAAGAGCGATCGAGCACTGCGTTGCTCGTTGCTCCCCTGGTGTGGGGCGACTAGGTTCCTCACCGGTCCGTATCCGACAGATCGACATCCGAGGTGACGTAGGCGTGGCTCTTCCGCCCCTTACCCCTGAACAGCGCGCAGCCGCGCTCGAGAAGGCCGCCGCGGCTCGCCGGGAGCGGGCCGAGGTCAAGAATCGACTGAAGCACTCCGGCGCTTCGCTCCACGAGGTCATCAAGCAAGGCCAGGAGAACGACGTCATCGGCAAGATGAAGGTCTCCGCCCTCCTTGAGTCCCTGCCCGGCGTGGGCAAGGTCCGCGCCAAGCAGATCATGGAACGGCTCGGGATCTCCGAGAGCCGCCGTGTGCGCGGCCTCGGCTCGAACCAGATCGCCTCCCTGGAGCGGGAGTTCGGCGGCGGCCCCGCCTGACGGTCCCGGGCACTCCCGGGAAGCTGGATAATCGCTGCATGGCAGCAGAGGTTCGTCCGCGGCTGACCGTGCTCTCCGGCCCCTCCGGGGTCGGGAAGAGCACGGTCGTCGCGCATATGCGCAAGGTCCACCCCGAGGTCTGGCTCTCGGTGTCGGCCACCACCAGAAAGCCCCGCCCCGGCGAGCGTCACGGTGTTCAGTACTTCTTCGTCGGCGACGACGAGTTCGACAAACTGATCGCCAACGGTGAGCTGCTGGAGTGGGCCGAGTTCACGGGCAACCGGTACGGCACGCCGCGCCGCGCCGTGCTGGAACGGCTGGAATCGGGCGAACCCGTGCTGCTGGAGATCGACCTCCAGGGCGCCCGGCAGGTCAAGGAGTCCATGCCGGACTCCCGGCTGGTCTTCCTCGCCCCGCCCGGCTGGGACGAGCTGGTCCGCCGACTCACCGGCCGTGGTACCGAATCGGCCGAGGTGATCGAGGAGCGGCTGGCCGTCGCCAAGGTCGAGCTGGCCGCCGAGTCGGAATTCGACACCACCCTGGTCAACACCTCCGTCGAGGACGTGGCGCGCGAGCTGCTAGCCTTGATGGCGGTGCCCACTGACGAGTGAAAGACTCGGCGGTGCGTCCGGAGAGCGATCCCCGGAGCTTCGCACCCTTCGATCTGTTCCCATTCTTCGGAAGGTAGAGCGTGTCCTCTTCCATCACCGCGCCCGAGGGCATCATCAACCCGCCGATCGACGAGCTGCTCGAGGCCACGGACTCGAAGTACAGCCTCGTGATCTACGCGGCGAAGCGCGCGCGTCAGATCAACGCGTACTACTCCCAGCTCGGCGAGGGCCTGCTCGAGTACGTCGGTCCGCTCGTTGACACCCATGTCCATGAGAAGCCCCTCTCGATCGCCCTGCGGGAGATCAACGCGGGCCTGCTGACCTCCGAGGCCATCGAGGGCCCGGCCCAGTAGGGCGCGTCCTGCTGACACCGATCCACAGGCCCGGCGGCTCGCCCGCCGGGCCTGTGGTGTGTCATGGGTACGGACGCCATGGACGCCACGGGCAACGGACCCGTCGGTGTCCCGGATGTCATCGGGAGCCATCGGGTGTCATGGACAGCCGACCGTCGAGCCTGGGGAGACGCAGTGGAGAAGCCGAAGGTCGTACTGGGGGTCAGCGGGGGCATCGCCGCGTACAAGGCGTGCGAACTGCTGCGCAGACTCACCGAGTCGGGCCATGACGTACGCGTCGTGCCGACCGACTCGGCGCTCCACTTCGTGGGCGCGGCGACCTGGTCCGCGCTCTCCGGACATCCCGTCTCGACCGAGGTCTGGTCGGACGTCCACGAGGTCCCGCATGTACGGATCGGGCAGCACGCCGATCTGGTCGTGGTCGCGCCCGCCACCGCCGACGTCCTGGCCAAGGCGGCGAGCGGGCTCGCGGACGACCTGCTGACCAACACCCTGCTCACCGCGCGCTGTCCCGTGGTCTTCGCTCCCGCGATGCACACCGAGATGTGGGAGCACCCCGCGACCCAGGAGAACGTGGCGACCCTCCGCCGCCGCGGCGCGGTCGTCATCGAGCCCGCGGTCGGCCGTCTGACCGGCGTCGACACCGGCAAGGGCCGGCTGCCCGAGCCCGGCGAGATCTTCGAGGTGTGCCGCAGGGTCCTGGCCCGCGGAGTCGCCGCACCCGATCTGGCCGGCCGCCATGTCGTGATCAGCGCGGGCGGCACCCGGGAACCGCTCGACCCGGTCCGCTATCTGGGCAACCGCTCCTCCGGCAAGCAGGGGTACGCCCTGGCCCGCACCGCGGCCGCGCGCGGCGCACGGGTGACGCTGATCGAGGCCAATACCGGCATGGCCGATCCCGCGGGCGTCGACGTCGTGCACATCGGCACGGCTGTCCAGCTCCGCGAGGCCGTGCTCAAGGCCGCCGGGGACGCGGACGCCGTGGTGATGGCCGCGGCCGTCGCCGACTTCCGGCCCGCCGAGTACGCGACCGGCAAGATCAAGAAGCAGGACGGCCATGAGCCCGCGCCCGTCGCACTCGTCCGCAATCCCGACATCCTCGCCGAGATCTCGGCCGAACGGCCCCGGCCCGAACAGGTGATCGTCGGCTTCGCCGCCGAGACGGACGACGTCCTCGCCAACGGCCGCGACAAGCTGCGCCGCAAGGGCTGCGACCTCCTGGTGGTCAACGAGGTCGGAGAGCGCAAGACCTTCGGCGCGGAGGAGAGCGAGGCCGTGGTCCTCGCGGCCGACGGCGGGGAGACCCCCGTGCCGTACGGCCCCAAGGAGGCCCTGGCGGACACGGTCTGGGACCTGGTGGCGTCCCGACTCCACTGAGCCTTGAGCCGTCCTCCGGAGCCACGGGACAATCCGCGCGAAACGCGGCATTCCATGCCGCGTTTCGGCTCTGTTCTCCGACTATCGTCCTGCCCGTCGCCCTTCCGCCGCAGCTGACGGAGCCGCCGCCCGGCTCCCACGAGTCGAGACGGGTGGACCGCTGGCGGAGGGCGACGGATAAACTGGTCATGGAACGTCGCGGGGCGCAGCCCCCTGCCGGTCCGCCAATGATCAGCCAGCAGCCGCTGCAACCCCAGGGAGCGATGTGTCCCGCCGTCTCTTCACCTCGGAGTCCGTGACCGAAGGTCACCCCGACAAGATCGCTGACCAGATCAGTGACACCATCCTCGACGCTCTCCTCCAGGAGGACCCGGCCTCTCGTGTGGCCGTGGAGACCCTGATCACCACCGGCCTGGTGCATGTCGCCGGCGAGGTGACCACCAAGGCGTACGCGGACATTCCCACGCTCGTGCGCAACAAGATCCTCGAAATCGGCTACGACTCGTCGAAGAAGGGCTTCGACGGCGCGTCCTGCGGCGTCTCGGTCTCCATCGGCGCGCAGTCCCCCGACATCGCGCAGGGCGTCGACGTGGCGTACGAGAAGCGTGTCGCGGGCGCCGACGCCGAAGGGGACGAGCTGGACAAGCAGGGCGCGGGCGACCAGGGCCTGATGTTCGGCTACGCCTGCGACGAGACGCCCGAGCTGATGCCGCTGCCGATCTACCTCGCGCACCGGCTCTCCCGCCGTCTCTCCGAGGTCCGCAAGAACGGGACCATCCCCTACCTGCGTCCCGACGGCAAGACCCAGGTCACCATCGAGTACGACGGCGACAAGGCGGTCCGCCTCGACACCGTCGTCGTCTCCTCGCAGCACGCGTCCGACATCGATCTGGACTCGCTGCTCGCGCCCGACATCCGCGAGTTCGTCGTCGAGCACGTCCTCAAGCAGCTCATCGAGGACGGCATCAAGCTCGACACCGACGGTTACCGCCTTCTGGTGAACCCCACCGGCCGTTTCGAGATCGGCGGCCCCATGGGCGACGCCGGCCTCACCGGCCGCAAGATCATCATCGACACGTACGGCGGCATGGCCCGCCACGGCGGCGGCGCCTTCTCCGGCAAGGACCCGTCCAAGGTGGACCGCAGCGCCGCCTACGCCATGCGCTGGGTGGCCAAGAACGTCGTCGCGGCCGGCCTGGCGGCCCGCTGCGAGGTCCAGGTCGCCTACGCGATCGGCAAGGCCGAGCCCGTCGGCCTCTTCATCGAGACCTTCGGCACCGCCACCGTGGACACCGAGAAGATCGAACAAGCCGTCGCCGAGGTCTTCGACCTCCGCCCGGCCGCGATCATCCGCGACCTCGACCTGCTCCGCCCGATCTACGCCCAGACCGCGGCGTACGGCCACTTCGGCCGTGAGCTTCCCGACTTCACCTGGGAGCGCACGGACCGCGTGGACGCGCTGCGCAAGGCGACGGGTCTGTAGCACAAGCACACGTACGACAGCACACGTACGACGGCGAAGGCCCCCGGCACCCTTCAGGCGCCCGGGGCCTCCGTCGTCTGCCCGCGCCGGCCACCTGCCCGCCGTCGGGCCGCGACCGCTTGAACTGTCGGTGGCTTCTGGTAGGAATTTGGCTGTGAGCAGCAACGACAAGCGGCCCGACGAGCCCGCCGCCGGTGGGCCCGAGCAGCTTGCGCTCATCCGGGAGAGTGTGCGGAAGGCACAGGCGCCGAAGGCGAAGCCGCGGACCTGGCGGGGGGCCGAGCTGGCCGCGGAGCTGCCCGTGGCGCGCGTGGTAGTCAACAAAGGGCTGCTGCATCTCGATCAGTACTTCGACTACGCCGTGCCGAAGGAGCTGGACGCGGACGCGCAGGCCGGGGTGCGGGTGCGGGTGCGGTTCGGAGCCGGGGGTCACCGGGTGCGGGAGGGGCGGCGGGAAGGCGGCGGGCTGATCGACGGGTTCATCGTCGAGCGGCGCGCGGACTCGGACTACGGGGGAGCACTGGCCGCGCTCGCCTACGTCGTCTCGCCGGAGCCGGTCCTCAGTCCCGAGATGCTGGGCCTCGCGCGCGCGGTCGCCGACCGGTACGCGGGGTCGCTGGCGGACGTGCTTCAGCTCGCCGTGCCGCCGAGGAACGGACGGGCGGAGGGGAAGCCGTCGCCGGAGCCGCTGCCGCCGCCCGCCGCACCCGAGCCGGGCGGCTGGGAGCGGTACGGGAGAGGGACGGCGTTCCTGGAGGCGCTCGCGGCCGGAGGGAACCCGAGGGCCGTGTGGACCGCGCTCCCCGGAGGCGGATGGCCCGACGAGCTGGCCCGTGCCGTCGTCGCGGCGCTCGCGTCGGGACGCGGCGCGCTGGTGGTCCTGCCCGACGGGCGGCGGGCCGCGCGGGTCGACGCCGCGCTCACCGCACTGCTGGGCGAAGGCCGCCATGCCCTGCTGACCGCCGAGTCCGGACCCGAGAAGCGGTACCGGCAGTGGCTCGCCGTGCGCCGGGGGTCCGTACGGGCCGTCGTCGGGACGCGGTCCGCCATGTTCGCGCCCGTGCGCGATCCCGGACTGTTCGCGATCTGGGACGACGGCGACTCCAGCCACAGCGACGACAACGCGCCGTTCCCGCATGTCCGTGAAGTCCTCGAACTGCGCGCCGCCCACGACACGTGCGCCTTCCTCCTCGGCGGCACGAGCTGCACGGTGGAGGCCGCCCAGCTGGTCCGGAGCGGCTGGGCGCTCCCGCTCGCCGCCGGCCGCGAGCAGGTACGTGCCGCCGCGCCCCTCATCCGCACCGTCGGCGACGAGGAACTGGCCCGCGACGAAGCGGCTCGCGCCGCCCGACTCCCCAGTCTCGCCTGGCAGGCCGTACGGGACGGGCTGAAGTCCGGACCGGTGCTGGTGCAGGTGCCCCGGCGCGGCTATGTGCCCCGGCTCGCCTGCGAGCGCTGCCGCACGCCCGCGCGCTGCCGCCACTGCTCAGGGCCGCTGGAAGCCCCTGGCGAACGCGAACTGCTCTGCCGCTGGTGCGGTCGCGGCGCGGACGACTGGCACTGCCCCGCCTGCGGCGGTACGCGGCTCAGAGCCCGGATCGTGGGCGCGAGGCGGACGGCCGAGGAACTGGGGCGCGCCTTCCCCGCCGTCCCGGTGCGCACCTCCGGCCGGGACCATGTGCTGGACACCGTTCCCGGGCGGCCCGCGCTCGTGGTGAGCACACCGGGAGCCGAACCCGTCGCCGAGGGCGGATACGCGGCGGCGCTGCTGCTGGACGGCTGGGCGATGCTCGGGCGGCCGGATCTGCGCGCCGGCGAGGACGCGCTGCGCCGCTGGATCGACGCGGCGTCCCTGGTCAGGAGCCGGAGCGACGGGGGCACCGTGGTCGTCGTCGCCGAGCCGGGCCTGCGGCCGGTACAGGCCCTGGTCCGCTGGGACCCGGTGGGTCACGCCCAGCGCGAACTGGCGGAGCGGGCCGAGCTGGGATTCCCGCCCGTGTCCCGGATGGCATCGGCGACCGGCCGGACGGACGTGGTCGCCTCGTTCGTGGCCACGGTGGAACTGCCGGGCGAGACGGAGGTCCTGGGCCCGGTGCCGCTGCCCGTCGCGGCCCCCGGCAGGCCCCGCAGACCAGGCGACCCCCCGGTGGGCGAATCCTGGGCCCGGGTCCTGTTCCGGGTCCCTCCGGGCAGCGGCGCGGCCCTGGCCGCCGCGCTGAAGTCGGCCCAGGCGACCCGCCTGGCCCGTGGCGGCCCGGACCAGGTCCGTATCCGGATCGACCCGCCGGACATCGGCTGAGCGCGTCGCGTTCCGGGAGGCGCCCACAGCCGCCCGGGGCCGGGTGCCCGGATGGTCGCCGGGTGCCCGGACGGCCGCCGGGTGGACAGTCGGTCCGCGAGGCCCGGACGGCCGGGTGCGGTCCGGCGCGTCCCCACGGGACGGCCGCCCTCACCCTCACGGGCAGGGGCGGCCGGAACCGTAGGAGGACCGTCAGCCGTTGCGCGGGCCGGGGAAGGCGCTCGGGCGGGCGTCCTCGCGGAGGGGGTGTCCGCCGGGCATCGGCCGGGTCGGCATCGAGCGGGCCGCCGGGACCTGGGCGGGCACGCCCCCGGAGGCCAGCGCGTGGGCCGTCACCGGCTCCGGGGCGTGGTCCAGCTCCGCGGACGCCGGCTGCTGCCCGGCCCGCCGCGCGCCGTAGCGGCGGTGGACGGCCTGCTTGGTGACCCCGAGCGCCGAGCCCACCGCGTCCCAGGAGAAGCCCAGCGAGCGGTCGAAGTCCACGGCCGCCGTCACCAGCGTCTCGACGCTGTCCCGCAATTCCTGCGCCAGCCGGACGGTCGGAGCCGGTGCTCTGCCGTAGACGACGAAGCCCGTCGAAGGACCGGAGCGGCGTGGACGGTAGACGTTGCCCAGCTGAGCGGTGAGCGTGCGCAACGCGTCCACCTGCCGGCGGACCCGCTCGATGTCCCGCACCAACAGGTGCAGACTTGCCCGAGCTTGGGCGTCATGGGTTGCGTGGTCGGCCATTGGAAAGCCTCTCGAACCGGCGTTGAAAAGGGGCCGGGCCGCTTTCGGGGCGGCCCGCTCGGACGATCCCTGTGGAGATCGTTCTCTCTGCAGATCGGTCAATCTCTCTTGACCAACGCTCCACCCGCCGATGTGGTCACGCTGCGGGGGCGTAACCGCGTATACGCAGAGCGCACCGGCGTCCGTACGCCCCCTGAGCCCATCCGCCATAGACTGGTGCGCCCCCGTCACACCGCACCAGCACGCCAGCCGTGAGAGGCAGTCAGCCACCCATGAAGCTCGTCTTCGCAGGCACCCCCGAGGTCGCCGTACCCGCCCTGGACGCCCTGATCGCCTCCGACCGTCACGAGGTGGCCGCGGTCGTCACCCGCCCCGACGCGCCCGCCGGGCGGGGCAGGAGGCTGGTGGCCAGCCCGGTGGCCCAGCGGGCCGAGGAGTCCGGCATCGAGGTGCTCAAGCCCCGCCGACCGCGCGACGAGGACTTCCTGGCCCGGCTGCGCGAGATCGCCCCCGACTGCTGCCCCGTCGTCGCGTACGGCGCGCTGCTGCCCAGGACGGCCCTCGACATCCCCGCCCGGGGCTGGGTGAACCTGCACTTCTCGCTGCTGCCCGCCTGGCGCGGCGCCGCCCCCGTCCAGCACGCGGTCATCGCCGGGGACGAGCTGACAGGCGCGGCGACCTTCCTGATCGAGGAGGGCCTGGACTCCGGACCGGTCTACGGCGTGATCACCGAGCGGGTCCGGCCCACCGACACCAGCGGCGACCTCCTCACCCGTCTCGCCTTCGCCGGCGCCGGTCTGCTCGCCGCGACCATGGACGGCATCGAGGACGGCACCCTGGAGGCCGTTCCGCAGCCGGCCGACGGGGTCTCGCTCGCACCGAAGCTCACCGTCGAGGACGCCCACGTCGACTGGAAGGCGCCCGCCCTCCGTGTCGACCGCCTCGTCCGCGGCTGCACCCCCGCCCCCGGCGCGTGGACGGTGTTCCGGGGGGAGCGGCTCAAACTGGTCTCCGTGGGACTGCTCGCGGACCACACGGACCTGGCTCCCGGGGAGCTGGCCGTCGGCAAGAACCATGTGTACACGGGCACCGGATCGCACGCCGTCGAACTGCTCTGGGTGCAGCCCCAGGGCAAGAAGCCGATGCACGCCGCCGACTGGGCGCGCGGGATGCGGATCGCCCCGGGCGAGCGGGTCGGCTCCCCGGACGTACGCTGAAGAGACCCGAGGCCGACAGAGCAGCCCCGAGACCGATAGAGCAGCGGAGCACCTTTGAAAGACCAGGCACGCCCCGACGGGCCTCGCCGTTCCCACAAGCCCTACCGCCGTCCCCAGAAGGACCCGGTGCGGATCCTCGCCTTCGAGGCGCTCCGGGCCGTCGACGAGAGGGACGCGTACGCGAATCTCGTCCTGCCGCCCCTGCTGAGGAAGGCCCGCGAGAAGGGCGGCTTCGACGCACGGGACGCGGCCCTCGCGACCGAGCTGGTGTACGGCACGCTGCGCCGCCAGGGCACCTATGACGCGATCATCGCGGCCTGTGTCGACCGGCCGTTGCGCGAGGTCGACCCTCCGGTCCTCGATGTCCTGTCGCTGGGCGCGCACCAACTGCTCGGGACGCGTATCCCGACCCACGCGGCCGTGTCGGCGAGCGTGGAGCTGGCGCGGGTGGTGCTCGGCGACGGGCGGGCGAGATTCGTCAACGCCGTACTGCGCAAGATCTCGCGGAACGACCTCGACACCTGGCTGGAGGAGGTGGCGCCGCCGTACGACGAGGACGCCGAGGACCATCTCGCCGTGGTGCACTCGCACCCCCGCTGGGTCGTCTCCGCGCTCTGGGACGCCCTCGGCGGCGGGCGCGCGGGGATCGAGGATCTGCTGGAGGCCGACAACGAGCGCCCCGAGGTGACCCTCGTCGCCCGGCCGGGCCGCTCCACCCCCGATGAACTGCTCGGCGAGGAGTCGGCGCTGCCCGGCCGCTGGTCCCCGTATGCCGTACGGCTGGCGGACGGCGGTGAGCCCGGCGCGGTGGAAGCGGTACGGGAAGGGCGGGCCGGGGTCCAGGACGAGGGCAGTCAGCTCGTCGCGATCGCCCTCGCCGACGCCCCGCTGGACGGCCCCGACGCCCGCTGGCTCGACGCCTGCGCGGGCCCCGGCGGCAAGGCGGCCCTGCTGGCGGCGCTCGCCGCCGGGCGCGGGGCCGCACTGCTGGCCTCCGAGAAGCAGCCTCACCGTGCCGGACTGGTGGCGCGGGCGCTGGCCGGCAACCCCGGCCCCTGCCAGGTCGTGGCCGCGGACGGCACCCGTCCGCCGTGGCTGCCGGGCAGCTTCGACCGCGTACTGGTGGACGTCCCGTGCAGCGGCCTCGGCGCGCTGCGCCGCCGTCCCGAGGCGCGCTGGCGGCGTCGCCCCGAGGACCTGGAGGGCTTCGCGCCGCTCCAGAGGGCCCTCCTGCGGGAGGCGCTCAGTGCCGTACGGGTCGGGGGAGTGGTGGGGTACGCGACCTGCTCGCCGCATCTCGCCGAGACACGGGTGGTCGTGGAGGACGTCCTGCGCGGGCGCGGCGGCCCGCCCGCCGAGGCCGAGTGGGTGGACGCCAGGCCCCTGATGCCGGGCGTGCCCGCGCTGGGCGAGGGGCCGGACGTCCAGCTGTGGCCGCATCTGCACGGTACGGACGCGATGTATCTGGCCCTGCTGAGGCGCACGGCCTGAGCCGGGTCCGACCGTGATCGGCGGTGCGCGGGAGTCCGCCACCGCCGCGAGGACCGCCCGGTTCCGGTACGACGCGGGGCTTTCGGAAGGCACAGCCGCCGAGAGCCGGGCGAGTCCCTGAATCCGACACGGTGAATGCGGTCCTCGCCGTGATCCGCGTGATCGGAGTTCGATCGCGCTATTTTGCTTTGCGGTCCCTCGACGCCTTTACGCAGAGGAAAGTGTGAAGAGTCCGTCCAGCAAAGGAAAATGAGATGATCGTTCCCCGTGGAACGACGCTGCATATCATCGAGCGCGAGCCGGAGAGATTACCCTTCGTCGGTCCGCTGCTGCAACAGTGGATGGCTCTGGAATTCGATCCGAGGAAATGCAGAAGGGCAGTCGAGGACCTGCTCGGTGACCCCTCTTTCTCCGTCGATGAATCCCTTCTGGACGCGCGAGCGGTGACTGACGGAGGTCTCGTCGCCACCCACGCTCTTCTCCATCCGGAAGCGGACTACGCGCTGCGCGTCCAGTCATTCGGGGAGGGCGGCCGGATGCGCCAGGGGACCGTCCGGTTCGGCGGTTCGGATGCCGTCGAGGTGGCCTCGCTACTTCGCTCGCTCACCGGCGCCACGGAAACGGAGCCCGATCCCTCGTGGCTGCCGCCCGATCTCCTTCCCCGTCCCGCTTCCCGCGACTCCGCGCCGGCATCGGGTTTCCCGCCCATCGAGCGCCCCGGTATCCACCGCCGCGAGCACGGATGCGTGGTTATCCGTTCCGCCACGACGAGCGTGATGCTGGATCCGGTTTCCTTCTGGATGCCGCAGGGGGCGCGGGCTCCCATCGCCGCCGCCGGAGCGATCGACGCCGTCTTCATCACGCACGGGCACGCCGATCACTACAGCGTCCCCTCCATCCTGGCCCATGCCGACCCCGCTCGTACCACCGTGGTCGTCCCGCCCGTGCCCCGCGCCAGCCTGCTGGCTCCCAACGACATGGTGCGGAGCCTTCGGCTCTTCGGCCTCGAAGCGGTCGCGCCGAAGTGGGGATCCTCGATCGTCATCGGCGACATTCACGTCGACGTCCTGCCCTTCTTCGGGGAGCAGCCCGTCCGTGAAGGAGAAGCGCCCGACCCGGATCTGCGGAACTGGGGAAGCTGCTATCGCTTTTCGACACCCGACTTCACGGCGGTTTCGCTGATCGACAGCGGTGTCGATCCCCTGGGCGACATGGCGGACGTCGTACGCGACTCGCGCGAGAAGCACGGACCCGCCGACTTCTTCCTCAGCTCGCTGCCGCGTTTTCACTGTCCCTTCTTCTTCGGACTTCCGCACTACTATCTGGCTCTTCCCTTCGACAGGCTGCGGGAGTTGTTCGCACAGTTTCGCGCGGGAAAGCTGCCGAGTGTCACACCGGGGCCCGACGGCATCTTCGATGTCTGCAGAGCCGGCAGTCCACGCTATTACCTCCCCTACGGAAACGGGTTCGAGGGTGTCGGCAATTCGATCGGAGACGTCGGCATGCGTATCGGTGAGCCTCCGGAATGGGATCTGATGGCTTATCTGGCGGCTCGCTTCCAGCGTGAGGGAATTCCGACGGAGGCGATCCCCTGGAATCCGGGTGACCGGATCTCGCTAGACCGGGGGAAAGCGGTCCGGACGGCCTGCGACCAGCCGTCCGGACAGTCAGAGAAGCAGGGTTCTCCGCTATGACCGGAATGAGCGGTGGCGAGCGATCCATGACGAACACCGGCCGTTCCGCCTTCTCGTCCCTGATCGAGCCGCTCAGCGCCGAGGAATTCGAGCAGGACGTCATCGGCGTGCGCGAATGGTTCCGGAAGGGGAGATCCGGCCGCTTCGAAGACCTGCTGTCGTGGCGGAGCCTGAACGAACTGATCCGCTACCGGCGGCCGGCCGGCCCCCGGTTCCGGCTGGTGAAGTCCGGGCGAGCCGTACCGGAACCGGCCTACCACCGCACCGTCCACACACTGCGCGGTCCGCTCAGAATGCTCGACACCGCCCGCCTGCTGGCAGAGATCCGCGGGGGCGCCACCATGGTCTGGGACGCCATCGACCAGGCTCATCCACCGATCGACGCCCTGAAGCGGGAGGTCGAGCGCGCGCTGCGCGTGTTCGCCTTCGTCAACATGTACGCGAGCTGGGGCGATGTGGGCGGATTCCCCGAGCACTGGGACGACCACGATGTGTTCGTGATCCAGCTCCTGGGCCGCAAGAACTGGCGAGTGCAGCAGCCGACGCGCAAGTGGCCGATGCCGGAGGACACCGGCGAACCGCCGACCGAGTACGCGAACGACTGGACGCTCACCCCGGGCAGCGTGCTCTATCTGCCCCGCGGCTGGTGGCACAAGGTGACTCCGCTGAGCGAGCCCTCACTGCACTTGACGATCGGTGTGCTCCGGCCCACCAACGCGGATTTCATGACCTGGCTGCTGCGGCTCGCCAACCAGTCCGACCTGATGCGCCAGGACTTCCCCGTCGTACGGGACGAACAGGCGCGCGTACAGCACGCGGCGGCGCTGCGCTCGGTCCTGGACGAATGGCTCGCCCCGTCGGCGCTCGAACGCTACGAAGCCGCGCAGTCCGAGACGCACTACCTCGACCCCAGACCGACGCTGCAAGCGGTCGACCACATCGGTCCGGGGACGTGGGAGGCGGACTCGCAGGTGGTTCTGCTGAGCACACGAGCCGAGATCCGCCGTCGTGACGGCGGGGTCGCCCTCGTCGTAGCCGGTGACGAGTGGTGGGCTCCGGCCGACGCCGAGCCGTGTCTCCGCGCACTCGTCGAAGGACGACCGATCGGCGCCGACGCGTTCCGCGGACCCGCGACCGGCTCTCTCGTCTCCGAACTCGTCGCCTCGGGAGTCGCGGCGGTGATCTGACGGACCGAAGGCGCACGACCGAAGGCCCACGACCGAAGGTGGCGCATGGAACTCTCACTCAGCGGCGATGTCGAGCTGCACATGGAATACGAGGACGACAGCCCGTTCGGAACGACGGTCTCCGGGCGACTGGAGAGGACGCTCAAGGAGCGCTTCCGGCCCGCGATCGAAGCGCTGCGGCGTGATGTGCGGGACACGGTCGAGCGTGCTCCGGAGATCCTGGACCGGCTGGGGCTCGACGGCTCCGGCGAGTTCTTCGACGCGTCGTCGATGCGCGAGGAGCTCAGCTTTCCGGTGCCCTCGAAGACCCGTCCGGCGGCGATCGTCGTCTTCCGCGGTCGCGGTCCGGTGCGGCTTCCCGTCGCGCCGGAACTCGCCGGCGACCTCGCGGCACGGATCGGCGAGTGGCAGCACACCGCCGGCAGGCCCGCCCCCGGCCCCGCACGCGACCTGTGGGAAGCGCTGTCCGAACTCCAGTGCTTCGCGGCACCCCGCGAGCCGACCCGGACGCGGGGCGCCGCGACGTTCGTCGGCCATGCGACGGTGCTGCTGTCGAGCCCACGCACCAAGATCCTGATCGACCCGTTCCTGATGCCGCGCGACGAGCGGTTTCCGGCCGGCTACCAGCCGCTGACCCACGGCGACCTCGCGCCCGACGCCATCCTCGTCACCCACTCCCACATGGACCACTTCCACGTCGACAGCCTCCTGCGGCTCGGCCGGGACACACCCGTCCTCGTGCCCGAGGTGGCACGCGAATCCGCGCTGGCCGTCGACATGGCGTACCGGCTGGGAGAACTCGGCTTCACCGCCGTGCGGACACTCGGCTGGAACCAGGAGACGGTCATCGGCGACTTCCGTGTCATCGCCCTGCCGATGTACGGCGAGCAGCCCACTTCCGACGCACCGCTTCCCCCCGACATCCGCAACACCGGGAACACGTATCTCATCGAGGGGGAGGGACGCCGCTACGCCTTCGTCGCGGACGCCGGCCGCGACCACCTCGGCGACGTCCGATCGCTGGCGACGGCCGCCTACGAGCGGTACGGGCCCCTCGACGTGCTCTTCGGCGGATACCGGCCGTGGCGGATGTACCCGATCCAGTATCTGACGAGTTCCGTCCCGCAGTTCCTGCTGTACACCCCGCGATCCCTGTGGCAGACCCGGCAGACGATCATGAGCGACGACCATGCGCTGCTCGACACGGCGGAACGGTGGCACGCGCGCTGTGTGGTCCCGTACGCGAACGGGGGAGCCCCCTGGTACTGGCAACTCGGGCTGGGCGCCGCCGCGGACGGCACCGCGACCCCCGGGGCGACGCACTTCGATCCGCTGCCCGAAGCGGTGGTCCGTGCTTCCGCGGAGCGCTCGGAGAACGGGGTGAGCGCGGTCGCCTCACCCGTCAGGACGCTGCTCATGAGGCCGGGCGAGTCACTGGAGTTCGACGGCCGGGGCGAGGCCGCCGTGGTCCCCAACCAGGGGCACGTCTGGTCCTACAACGACGGCGACGCCGTGCTTTCCGCGCCCGGTTCCGTGCGGGAGCCGGTGGGACTGTCGCGCAAGCGGGTCCTCCTGCGGCTCCTCGCCAAGGAGGAGATGCGGCGTCGCGGTCTGACCGTGAGCACCCAGCAGGTCGCCGACATGAGCGACGATCTGCGGCGCCAGAACGGCCTGACCGCCCATGCCGACATGGTCGCCTGGCTCGACCGCGCGGGCCTCGGCATGGCCGAGTACTGCGAGATCCTCAGCGAGTGGCAGGGGGTCCTCCGCCTGGAGGAGACCATGTCCGATCTCATCGAGAAGAGCCTGGCGGGTCAGCGGGCCTTCGCCACCATGCGTGACGCGGGACTCGCATGACACCGGACGACTGCGTCGAGGAACTCGCGCCGGCGGTCGTCGTGCGCGCCGCGCTGTTCCCCGTCCGCACACTCCTCGGGCTGCGCGACAGCGAACTAGCCGCCCTCTCCACCGAGGTGGGCACCCGACCCACCCCGGCATTCGAACAGGCGTACCTGGCCGGCGTGGAACGGCAGCGCCGGGCGCTCCTCGAGGCGACCGTCGGCGACCCCCGATTCGCCAGAGCGCTCTGTCTGACGAACGACGCGCTCAGCCGCTGGATCACGACCCGGAGCCCGCAGACGGCGCCCAGGGAGGCTCCCAGGGACAAGCGAGCGCGTCGCCTCGACGCGACGCTGTACCGCTACCTCGCCCGCGCGGTGTGGCGGACCCAGCCGTGCGATCTGTGGGCGGGCGTCACGGTCGCGGGCTGGGGGGACGCCACACGGGTCCGGGCGGAGCCGGCGCGCCACGCGATCGCGCCGGACCTGCGCCCGTACCAGTGCATCGTGCAGTCACTGGCCCACACGGGGAGCTATGTCGACCGGGGCACGTACAAGCTGAACCCGACCCTGACCCTGGACGAGGAGCGGAACCGCTGGCGGTACACCGTCCGGATCTTCTCGTCGATCGCCTCCATGGAGCGCGGGCGCAGTCCGGGGATCGACGCGCTCCTGCGGACCCTGGCGCAGCTGCGGCCGGCACCGCTGTCCGTGACCGCCGCCGAGCTGCGCGAACGTGGTTTCCGTGACCCCGAACTGCACGACATGCTCAAGGCCCTGACGCGTGCGGGTCTGCTGGTGGGCGGCCTTGCCTTCCCCCGCGCCTTCGACTCTGCCTGGGACGCCCTGACGGCTGTCCCGGCCTCCCTGGACGAACAGCACGCGCCGCCCTGGCGGTCGGCCGTGCTGCGGCTCCGCCGGATCTGCCGTCGCCTCGAGGGCGAGATGGGGACCATTCCGCTCGGACGGCTCCACCACGCGCTGGACGAGGCCCGTGCGGTCCCGCGTGAGCTGGCAGCCGAACTGGACGTCCCGACTCCGCCCATGCCCCGCTCGGTCCTGCGCTGCGACACGAGCACTCCTTTCAGCATCGTCCTGGGGCCCGAGGAGAAGGCGCGTCTGAACACCGCCGTGACGGAGTTCGATCTCTTCGAGCGGCGTCACGGCGTCACGGCGGCAGCGCGCGCCGCACACCGGACGCTGGTCGTCACGGGCCGGGGCGGGACGCCGCGCGACAGCGCCGCCGGTGACGGACACGTGTGGACACAGGAGTCGGCGTGGCGCGCCGCGGGCTCCGACCACGAGGTCGGCCGGAGGCTTCTGCGCTGGTCCGCATGGCTGTCAGGAGCCGCGTTCCCCCGTACCCACGAGCCCGAAGGCTCCGCCGAGGAGATGCCGCCGCCGCCCATCGGCGGACTGATCGTTCGCCCGGCGGGAGGGAGCTACCGGATCATGGGAAGCACCTCCGAGATCGCCGCCGCCTACGGCCGGTTCGGGCATCTGTGGTACGGGATCGGGAACAGCGGGCGCCTGCGGTTCGACCAGCACCCCTTACACGAGTGGTACCACCGGACCCTGACCCGGGCCGCAGGGGAAGCGGACCTCGAAATCGTCGAATACGTCGGCCCGTGCGAGGCCATGCCCAACATGCTCGCCCGGCCGCGCTTCCCCTTCCGGCAGTGGGATCGATGGGGAACCCTGTCGTCCTACCGCACCGATCAGATCGGCGCGGGCCCGGCGACGGACGGTGCGCCGGTCGTGCTCGCCACCGCGCGGGGGCGAAGCCGCCCGATGGCGATCTGCTGCTTCTCCCCGGCCAACGTCGGCTACAGCGAACCCCGGCTCGAAGCACTGCTGCTGTCATCGTTTCGGGACATGCCCGACTGGTTCGCTCCGGAGCTCCCCATGGAAGCCGAGCTGGTTCAGTCGGCCCCTTCGCCGGCACTGCTCCTCCCGAGCGGCAACTCCGTCAAGCCCAGGCGGACCGTCCTTCACGGCACCACTCTGGCGGAGCTCGTCGCCGCCCGGCGCCCGCAGCGCTTCCTTCTCTGGCAGGACCTGGCACGCAGGCACGACTGGCCCGAACTCGTGCTCGTGAGCCGAGATGTCGGCTCACCCCTGCCGGTCGTCCGTGACAGCCCGCTCGCGGTGGAAGCGGTGCTGCGAGGGCTGAGCGACCGGACCGGCTTCCTCTGCGTGGAGGAACCCGGTGAGCAGGCGCAACTCTCCACTGACGAGGGCGAGGCGTTCACCGTTGAGTTCATCGTGCCGTTTCTGCGCCGCCGACACGCGTGGTCCCGACTGGCATCAGGTCAACCTGGTGCTCCCCGGCGGCCCCACGCCGGGCGCCGACCCGATGCCCGGCATCTTTGACGCCGTATTCGAAATGATCGACGCATCGACGGACCGGAAGCGGATTTCCTGTTTCTTCTTCGTCCGGAAGCCCCCTGGGCTGAGGCTGCGCTTCCAGCTGACCGGACCCCGCGGTGCCACCGAGGGCAGGATCAGGGAATGCTGCGACGGCCTCGTCGAACGCCGTCTCGTCGAACGCTGGTTCGCGAGCGTTTACGAGGCCGAGGTGTTCAAGCTCGGCGGACCGGAGGCAGTCGAAGCCGTCCACGCCCATTTCTCGGCGGACAGCCGGGCGTGGTGGCGATGGGAGCGGGTTTCGCGAGGAGCGGCCATCGACACACGGCTGCTCTCGGTGGCGGTGCTGAACGACTTGTTCCTGAGATTTCTCGAGCATCCCGAGGAAATCTGGGACGTGTGGTGCCGCATCGCCTCCTTGCACGGTGCTTCCGTCACAGAGAAAGGAGGTGCCGTCCCCGTACCGACGATGGAACGAATTATCAGCCGCGTTGGTACGGAAGAGTCGGCGATTCTGCATGACTATTCTTTGGCGAATGCCACAATGGCAACGCGATTCGGCGAATTGCACGAGCAGGGCAGACTTCTGTTCGCCTACCGGTTCGTCCTGCCGCACATTGCTCTTTACCACTGGAATCGCTACGGCTTCGCGCCGTCCGATCGTGCCCTCATGTTCACCGCCATGACGAACGCATGGTCACCGCACGCCAGTTGACCCCGGCCAGTAGGACCGAAGGAAACATGCGCATCTTCGATGGGGACCACCGTCAACCGAAGGTATTCCTGCCCGGCACACGACGCAGCCGCCCTGCCGCCGAGACACTGCGGGACTTCGGCCGGCACATGCCCCGGCTCGGCATCACCCGCCTGGCCGACGTCACGGGCCTGGACGTCATCGGCATCCCTGTCGTGCAGGCCATCCGCCCCAACTCCCGTTCTCTGTCGGTCTCGCAGGGCAAAGGAGCCGACGCCGAGTCCGCGAAAGCCTCGGCGATGATGGAGGCCATCGAACTCTGGCACGCCGAGCACATCGAGATTCCGTGTCTGCACGGCTCCTACAACGGGCTTCGGAACCGGCACCGACTGGTCGACCCGCATCAACTCCCGCTGGTCAGGGGGGTGAGGGTACGGCCCGAGCAGCAGCGGTCCTGGCTGCCCGGCTGGGACGTACTCTCCGACGAGCAGGTCTGGGTTCCCTTCGAGGTCGTCAGCATGAACACCGTCGGAGTCGGCCAGGCGACCATGACATTTCTGGCCACCTCCAACGGTCTCGCGTCGGGAAACCACCTCCTGGAGGCCGTCGCGCACGCACTGTGCGAAGTCATCGAACGGGACGCGCACGCCGTGACCAGCGCGCGGGGGACCACCGACTCGCCCGGCGCGAAGATCGACCTCGACACGGTCGACGAACCGTCACTCAGGGATCTGATCGACGTGTGCCGTGCCGCCGACATGGAACTGGCCGTCTTCGAGCTGACTTCCGACGTCGGGGTGGCGACGTTCCGCGCCGGACTGCTGGAGCGCGAGGGGCGCGGCCAGTGGAATCGGCTGGGCGCCGAATGGGGCTGCGGCACGCATCTGTCGCCGACCGTGGCGCTGAGTCGTGCGGTCACCGAAGCGGCACAGGCGCGGTTGACCGTCATCGCCGGAAGCCGCGACGACAATCCGCCGGGGGTGTACACGGGATCCCAGGGCGTCTGGAGTGCCGAGACCTTCCGGGACAGCCGGTTCACGGCCCCCGGCACCCGGCCGTTCCTGCCACGGGCCCGGCGCGCCGAGACGGACACCTTCGAGGGAGACCTCGAAGTGATGCTGGACGCCCTCCGGACGGTGGGCGTCGACCAAGTGGTGGTGGTCGATCTGACGAGACCGGAGATCGGGGTCCCCGTCGTGAAGGTGATCGTGCCGGGGTTCGAGTCAGCGCCTTTCGTTCCCGGTTATGTGGAAGGCCGTCGCGCCCGTGCCGCCCGGGAAGGGAAGTCATGAGCACAGTCCACGTGTTTCTCGGCCCGAGCCTGAGCCGGAAGGACGCCCGCGCGGTGCTTCCCGCCGCGACGTACTCGCCGCCGGTGAAGGCCGGTGACGTCTACACCGCGGTGAACAGGGGCGCGAAGGCCGTAGCGATCATCGACGGATACTTCGAACAGGTCCCCGCGGTCTGGCACAAGGAGATCCTCTACGCGCTCTCCGAGGGCGTGCACGTCCTCGGCGCCTCGAGCATGGGCGCGCTGCGAGCCGCTGAACTCGCCCCCTTCGGCATGGCGGGCGTCGGGCAGATCTTCGAGGCGTACCGCGACGGCGTGTACGAGGACGACGACGAGGTCGCCGTCATCCACGCGGGAGAGGAAGCGGGCTTCGCGGTGCTGTCGGAAGCGATGGTCAACATCCGCGAAGGGCTGCGGCACGCGCTCAGGCGGGGATTCATCGGGCGGGCGACGCACGACACCGTCCTGGGGGAGATGAAGAGGCGTCACTACGCGGAGCGCACCTGGTCGCTCCTGCCGGAGATCGCGCTGAGCACCGGCCTTCCGCTGACGGAAGCGGACGCGCTCGCCAAGTTCGTCCAGAACGAGAAGCCCGACCGGAAGCGGCTCGACGCCCTCGAGCTGCTCACGGACATCGCGGACTCCGGCCCCAGGTTCGAGGTTCCCTTCCACCCCGGTTTCGCTTTCGAGGCGACGGTCTTCTGGGATCAGCTGGTCAGCGGCGTACGGGCAGGCCCGGGAGCCAGTGCCTCCGTTCCCATCGAAGCGATCCGCGGCCATGTCGGCGTCGTGGACGACGACGCCGAAGCGGTCTTCGAGGGCGCTCTGACGATGTACCTGGCCGTGAAGGAAGCCCACCGGGTCGGAATCCGGACCGACCCGGAGCAGGTCGCGCGCATCACGGAACGATTCCAAGGGACGCGGGGTCTGACACCGGAGACGACACAGGACTGGCTGAGCAGGAACATGCTGGGAGAAGCGGAGTTCACCGCCCTCATGGAGGTCCTCGCACTCGTCGAGGGCGTGGCCAAGCACCACTCCACCAGCCTCGACGCCTTCCTTCCCGCCGAGCTGCAACGGCGGGGCCGGTTCGAACCGGTGGCCACGGCCATCGCCGAGAAGCGCGAAGCCCTGACCGAGTTCGGCAACACCTTTCCCTCGGCGGAGGACGTCGGAACGACGACGGGTGATCTCCTGGACTGGTACGAGCACCGGTACCGCACGTTCGGCACGTCGTTCGACGATCATCTGCGCGCACGCCGGTTCAACGACGGCAGCCGCTTCGTCTGCGAACTGCTCTCGGAGTACATCCGGCAGGGCGCCCCCGGAGCCAGTGCGGTGCGGGCCGATGGCTGACCAGCCCATCAGGATCGGACTCCTCGATTTCAGCTGGGCCTGGACCAGCCGGTCCCCGGGCGAGGCGCTCCGGGACACACTGGCGCTCGGAGCGCGAGCCGAGGAACTGGGGTACTCGCGCTACTGGCTCGGTGAGCATCATGTCGAGGGACATGCCTGCGGCAGTCCTCAGATCCTGGCCGGCGTTCTCGCCGCGGCGACCGACCGGATCCGGGTCGGAGTCGGGGCGATGCTCCTGCACTACTGGGCCCCGCTCAAACTGGCCGAGGACTTCCGTCTACTGGAGACGCTGTTCGGCCGCGTCGACCTGGGGGTCGGCCGAGGCCGTGCGGACAGCCTGGCCTCACACCGCGCGCTGCTGGACGGGCGCCCGGCCGGCGACGGGATGCTCGACGACCGGGACTACGCCGCGAAGTTCGATGAACTCGTCGGTCACCTGCGGGGCTCTTTGGGACCTCGCCATCCGCATCGCGGGGCGCCGGTGATCCCTGAGAGTGCCGCCATGCCGGAGGTGTGGGTCTGCGGATCCGCCGGCGCGGCACGGCACGCGGCGCGCACCGGCACGCGGTTCTGCGGCACCCTCTTCCACGGCGGCATCGCCCCGCCGACCCATCTCGCCCGGTACCGGAAGGAGTTCGTCCCCTCCGGCGAACTCGCCGAGCCCCGCGCGGCCATCGCCGTCGCCGGTGTGTGCGCCGAGACCGAGGCGGAGGCGCGCGCCATGCGGGAGCGCTTTCCCAATCCCAACTATGTGCCGAGCGTGGTGGGGACCCCGGAGCAGTGCGGAAGAAGGATCGAGCGATTCTGTGCGGAATACGAAGTGAACGAGGTGATTCTGCTGGACATCGCCCCCGACGGGCTCAGCCGGATGAAATCGGTGGAACTGCTCGCACAGGCACTGGGGATTCGGCCATGAGGCACTGCGTCCTCGTCGTGGACGACTTCTACGACGATCCCGACGCGGTGCGCGACAGCGCGCTCCGATTGGAGTACCGGCGTCCCGAAGGCGTCAACTATCCGGGTGTCATGGCGGGCGGGGCCGACGACGTCTCCGCGACGATGGCCCGCTTCTCGAAGCTGCTGGGCGGAATCGACCTGAAGTACCAGCGGGCTCAGGGGGCGTTCCGGATCACCACGGCCGCCGACATGGCTCTGCGCAGTTCGATGGTCCATGTGGACACTCCCGACTTCAGCGCGATCGTGCACCTGTCGAAGACGGAGACCGAGGGAACGTACTTCTACCGTCACAGAGAGCTGGGCATCGACCGGGTGTCGCCCGAGGACAACGGCCGCCCGGAAGTACGGCGGGCGATCGAAAGGGACACCCTGGATCCGGGTGCGTGGGAGATCGTGCACTGCGTGCCCATGAAGTACAACCGCCTGCTCATCTTCGACGGGAAGTACTTCCACTCGGGTGCTCGCCGGTTCGCGGGAGCCGATCTGGCCGGCGGGCGGATGACCCAGAACTTCTTCTTCTACCGGGCCCAGGACGACAGTGAGGGACAAGCAGGGTGAAATCTCAGTCCGAAACGACTCCGCGGCGGGGCGACACCGTGATCGACCGACGCCCCCTGCCGCTGCCCCGCCCCCTCGTGCGGGACGAGCACGATGCGATCGCCGATCTCCTGCCGGAGTTCAGTGAAGAGGCGCTGCGCGAGTCCTACCGAGGACAGGGGATGGAACTCATTCTCGGCGTGTTCCGTACCCGGCAGATGTTCCCCCGCACCCATCGGTTCGACACGGCCGAACTCCTCGCGTGGGAGAGGCGCACCAAGGCGGTGACGACCGCCGGGACGGCGTTCGACGTGATCCATGACCCCGCCTTTCGGCGGCTGAAGCCGTATGCCGTCGTCCCCGTGCAGGCTTTCGGAGCGCCCCTGCGTGCCGTCGTCCTGGAAATTCACCGGCGACTGGCTCTCGACCCGTACGGATTCGCGCTGCTGTGGATCGGCAGCGGCGGCTATGTGACCCCCCTGCACCATGACGGGGAGATGGTGCACGGCCGGTGGAACCTCGTCGTACGCGGCGGCAAGCGGTTCGACTTCGTTCCCCCGTCCTGCCGGCGTGTGCCGCGGCTTCCGGTGTGGGACCTCTGCCGGAGGTTCAGCCCGATGTACACCTCGCCCGTGCCCGACGCGTGGCTCTCGGACGGGACCGGCGCCTGCCGGGCCGACCTCGTGCCGGGGCAGATGGTGACCTGGGGCAGACGCTGGTGGCACCGTGCGGAGATCCCCGAGTCCGGTGTCACCGTCACTCTGTCCACCCGCGGTCACCGGCCGCAGGAGAGGTTCCGTCCACGCGCCGTCGCCCAGAGGCTGGGGGTGAGGTTCTGGGGAGAGATGGAGCAGTATCTCGACACGCTCGACATCCAGCCGCCGGTGATGACACTCGGCGAGCTGCGTTCGCTGTCCGCATGAGTGCCGGCCGGCGCTGGACGTCTCACGGTGTGGCCGTCACCGCCGCTCCGTCGGGTCCGACCGGATGACGAGCCAGTCGGCCGCGATCGGTTCGTCGGTCGTGATGTGGCCCTGCCAGCACATCGCCGTTCCGTTCGCGCTCGCCTTGATCTCCCCGCCGAGATTCGCGACCTGGAGCCGTACCTCCCGGTGCTCGCCGAGAACGGCCTGGACCTCGGCCTCCGAGAAGGAGAATCCGAGTTTGCGCCCTTCCTCGATCGCCACCTTCGTGAACTCGGACGTGCTGAGTTCGTCGGTACCGAGACCCAGTTCCGGGTGCTTGGGAATGTAGTCCCGACAGAACTTCTCGAAGGTCATTTTTTCGGCGTCGGTTCTTTTGGGCATGACATGCCTCCTATCAAGTGTGCGATCTATCAAGTGTGCGATGGCGTCACTCTAAGTCCTGTCAGAGATACGCGCAGTGATATTCCCTTGTGTCTGAAGCATCGGGGTGATGTCGGCTCCCATTCAGCCGCAGCGTTATTCCGGAAGGGGAAATCGGGAATTCCGGCTCTGCCGCGCATCCGCCGTACGCCCGGTCTCGGATGCCCCGGGCCGGTGCGTCGCCCGCGGTCGCTGCCTGCCGCGAGCCATGGAACGGGCGCGCACCTCGTGACAGCGGTCCAGGGGTCTCGCCGGAGACCGCGGCGGCGCCGTACCCCGGCTGTGCTCTCCCGGCGGCACCCGGTGTGCTCCCCCGGCGGCATCCGGTGCCGGAAACGCGGCGATTGCGCGGACCGCGCTTCCTCGGCCGCATCCCGGTTCGTACCGGAAACCGAACCGAGGCCGGGAAGACGCCCGGAGCATGGCAGGCTTGGGCCATGGCCGTACAGATCAACCCGAGCATTCTCTCCGCCGACTTCTCCCGCCTGGCGGAAGAGTCCAAGGCCGTCGAAGGCGCCGACTGGCTCCATGTCGATGTGATGGACAACCATTTCGTGCCCAATCTGACGCTGGGCGTTCCGATCGTGGAATCCCTCAGCCGGGCGACGGACACCCCGCTGGACTGTCATCTGATGATCGAGAACCCCGATCGATGGGCGCCTCAGTACGTCGAGGCCGGCGCCGGATCCGTCACCTTCCATGTGGAGGCCGCCGCCGCCCCCGTCAGACTGGCGCGGGAGATCAGAGCCAAGGGCGCCCGCGCCTCCATGGCGCTGAAGCCGGCGACGCCGATCGAACCGTACGAGGATCTGCTCCCCGAACTCGACATGCTGCTGATCATGACCGTGGAGCCCGGCTTCGGCGGTCAGGCGTTCCTCGACATCATGCTGCCGAAGATCCGTCGCACCCGTGAGCTGATCTCCAAGCACGGCCTCGAACTCTGGCTCCAGGTGGACGGCGGCGTCGCGGACTCGACGATCGAGCGGTGTGCCGAAGCCGGCGCGGACGTGTTCGTCGCGGGATCGGCGGTCTACGGGGCGGCCGACCCCGCCCAGGCGGTCCGGTCGCTGCGCGCGAAGGCGGAGCAGACCGTCGCCACGGCCGGCTGGGCGTGCGCCCACTGAGCCGGAGCGCGTTCCGGCACACGGAGACGGCCCGTGCGATCACCCCGTGCGACCACTGGGCGGCCGGCAAGTGAACTCGGCCCGACGGGGCTGATCCACATCCGCCGGATCTGACAGGATGACGAGTCCGAAGTGTGAACAGCAGTGAGGAGATCGCGGTGTCTGCTAGGTCGGCGGGACGGTCTGCCCTGCGGATGGGACCCGCGGAGCTGGTGCAGGCGGCTGCCATGGCACGCCGCTTCTATCTGGAGGGCAAGTCCAAGATCCAGATCGCCGAGGAGTTCGGCGTCAGCCGGTTCAAGGTCGCGCGGGTCCTGGAGACGGCGCTGGAACGCGATCTCGTACGCATCGAGATCCGTGTTCCGGCGGAGCTGGACGCGGAGCGCTCCGACGCGCTCCGCGCCCGTTTCGGACTCCGGCACGCGGTGGTCGTCGAGTCTCCCGCGGAGGCGGCCGACGAGTCCCCCGACCCGGAGAACCTCGGCGAGGTGGCCGCTGATCTGCTCGGTGAGCTGGTGAACGAGGGCGATGTGCTGGGGCTGGCCTGGGGCCGCTCCACCATTCACATGGCCGCCGCGCTCGACCGGCTGCCGCCGTGCACGGTCGTCCAGCTCACGGGTGTGTACGACGCGGGCACCGCCGAGCGCGGCTCGGTGGAGGCCGTCCGGCGCGCCGCACAGGTGTCGGGCGGTGACGCCCACCCCATCTACGCTCCGATGCTGCTGCCCGACGCGGCGACCGCCGCGGCGCTGCGCCACCAGACCGGTATCGCCCGCGCCTTCGAGTACTTCGACAAGGTGACCGTCGCGGCCGTCTCCATCGGCTCCTGGGAGCCGGGGATCTCCACCGTGCACGACATGCTCTCCGACGAGGAGCGGGCGCGGTACGCCTCGTACGGCGTCGCCGCGGAGATGTCCGCGCACCTCTTCGACCGCGACGGCCGCCGGGTCGGCCGCGATCTGGGCGAGCGGTGCATCACGGTGGAGGCCGACCGGCTGCGCCGTATCCCCGAGGTCGTGGCGATCGCGGGCGGCCACCGCAAGGCGGAGGCGATCGGGGCCGTACTCCGGTCCGGGCTGGTCACCAGCCTGGTCACGGACACGGCGGCGGCGGACCATCTGCTGACGGTGCCCGCGGGGCCGCGGCCGGCGCTGGAGCGGGCGGACCCCGACGGCTGACGGGCCGCCCGGCGGCCACGGGGTACGCGCCTGGCCGGTCGGCGTCACCGGTACGGATACGGGCACCCGGACCGCGCGGGCCCGATGCCTCCGCCGCCCTCGACTGCGGGACGGCCGGGATGTCCGCGCCCGGTGCCGGCGTCCGTTCCGAGGAGCCCGTGTGCGCCGAGGCCGGTTCCCGAACGGCGGTCGGCGGTCGGCGGGCGGATGCGGAGGAACACACAAGCGGCCCTCGGCGGGACCGGCCCCGCTTGCGAGAAGGACGCGGGAGCCGGCGGTCGCCGGGGGCTCCAGGGCGCGCCCTGTTCGGCTCGGGCCCGGTCCCTCCCCGAACGACGGACGGCCGGGCGGGCGTGGTGGGGGACTCGGCCGCTTGGATGATCGCACCAATGTGCCCTCCATGACCTGGAGGAATCGATTCGGCTGGGATCGGGCCCCGCATGGGAGAATGAAGTACGTGCGTTTCCCCGGCTGAGATGACCGGGGGTCACCTCCGATCGACTGGGATGTTCAGCACGTGCGTTTCCTCAATGATCTTCAGCCCTCGTACGACCTGACATATGACGATGTGTTCATGGTGCCGAGCCGTTCGGCCGTGGGCTCCAGGCACGGCGTGGATCTCTCCTCGCCCGACGGCACCGGCACCACCATTCCGCTGGTCGCCGCGAACATGACCGCCATCGCGGGCCGCCGGATGGCGGAGACCCTCGCCCGCCGCGGAGGGCTCGTCGTCATCCCCCAGGACATCCCGATCGACGTCGTCGCGGACGTCGTGGCCTGGGTCAAGACCCGGCACCTCGTCTTCGACACCCCGATCGTGCTCACTCCCGCCCAGACCGTCGCCGACGCCCTCGCCCTGCTGCCCAAGCGGGCGCATGAGGCGGGCGTGGTCGTCGACGCCGACCACCGGCCGGTCGGCGTCGTCACGGACGCCGACCTCCTCGGGGTGGACCGCTTCACACAGCTCTCCGAGGTCATGTCCCGTGACCTGGTGCTGCTCCACGCCGACATCGATCCGCGCGAGGCGTTCACCAGGCTCGACAACGCCAACCGGCGCTACAGCCCGGCCGTGGACGAGGAGGGCCGGCTCGTCGGCGTCCTCACCCGCAAGGGAGCGCTCCGCGCGACCCTCTACACCCCCGCCGTCGACTCCGCGGGCAGGCTCCGCATCGCCGCCGCCGTCGGCATCAACGGCGATGTCGCGGGCAAGGCCAAGCAGCTGCTGGACGCGGGTGTGGACACGCTCGTCGTGGACACCGCGCACGGCCACCAGGAGTCGATGATCTCCGCGGTCAAGGCGGTCCGCGGGCTCGACCCGAAGGTGCCGGTCGTCGCGGGCAACGTCGTCGCCGCCGAGGGAGTGCGCGACCTGATCGAGGCTGGCGCGGACATCGTCAAGGTCGGCGTGGGCCCCGGCGCCATGTGCACCACCCGGATGATGACCGGTGTCGGAAGGCCGCAGTTCTCCGCCGTACTGGAGTGCGCGGCCGAGGCGAGGAAGTACGGCAAGCACGTCTGGGCCGACGGAGGGGTCCGCCACCCGCGCGATGTCGCCATGGCGCTCGCCGCGGGCGCGTCGAACGTCATGGTCGGCTCCTGGTTCGCCGGTACGTACGAGTCGCCGGGCGACCTCCAGCAGACCGCCGACGGCCGCCTCTACAAGGAGTCCTTCGGCATGGCGTCCGCGCGCGCCGTCCGCAACCGCACGAGCGAGGAGTCGGCGTACGACCGGGCCCGCAAGGCGCTCTTCGAGGAGGGCATCTCCACCTCGCGGATGTTCCTGGACCCGGACCGCCCCGGCGTGGAGGACCTGGTCGACTCGATCATCGCGGGCGTCCGCTCCTCCTGCACCTACGCGGGCGCGGGGTCGCTGGCGGAGTTCGCGGAACGCGCGATCGTCGGTGTCCAGAGCGCGGCGGGTTACGCGGAGGGCCAGCCGCTGCACGCCAGCTGGAACTGACGGGAGCCGTGGCCCGCCCCGGGTGCGGGTGCGGGTGCGGGCCGTCCACCGTCGGCTCCAGCGCGCCGACGACCACCGCCGTCGGCGCGATGCCGCCGCCGATCGCCCGCGGCCCCGGGAACTCCGGAGCCCATGCCTCGGGTGGGTGGACCGTGAACGTCCGGGGTGAAGCGGTGAACAGTGTGGAGGGCGCGAGGTTCGGAAGGGCGACCACCGTCTCCTTCTCCGGCTGGATGAAGGTCTCGCCGACGAGTGCGTCCCCCCGCCGGGGTGCGAAGCAGCCGGACGGTTACCCGGCGGGCTCAGTGGCGGCCCGTCAGCGGGTTTCGGCCGCCCGCGCTCCCGCGCCGTGAACTCCGGCCGCTGCCGTGAACTCCAGCCGTACGCTGACGGGCAGGCCCGCCCGCTCGCGTACGTCCTGCCACAGCCTGCCGGAATGGCCCGGATCCGCGCGCACCGCGCGCCCCTGGTCCGGCCAGGCCACTGCACGGAGCAAGGGATGCGGATCCGGCCACTTCACCGGAGGGCCTCCGGGGCGGCTGGGAACAGCGGGGAACATCAGGAACATCGGGATGGACGGACGCGGGCCGACGCGCCATGGCGTCAGGCATCGGATCTGACGAGGTGTCAAGACACTATCGCGCCTTCACAACTCCCCTTTTCCTACAGGAACATTGCGCTGCCATGTCGCGTGGCGTAACTTGTCTGCCCCCTACCCGAGGGTAAGCACCGCCGTTCAGTAGTTCTCGTGCTCTGGGGAGACCATGCGCCGGCGAACGGGCCGCCCCACGATCCGCGGACGGATCGTGACACTGACGGTCATACCCGTCATAGCCCTCATCTCTCTGTGGACCTTCGCGATGGTGTCGGTCACCGGCGATCTGCGGGCTCTGATACGCATCGAGGACGTGTACGAGACCTTCGGCACCCCGGTCGACACGGCTGTGGCACAGCTCCAGACCGAACGCCGCGTCTCCGCGGCCTACCTGGGCGCGGGCCCCAACGTGACCCCGTCCGCCGCCGAGGTGGTCCGGCAGCAGCGTGCCACCGACCGTGCCGTACGCGCCATGCGCGAGGCGATCGAGGACGGGGACCGCGCGGACCTCTCCGACGGCGAGCGGGGGGCCCTGGACGCGATGGCCCGCTCCGCCGACGGCCTTCAGGCGCTGCGGGCGAAGGTGATGGCCAGGACGATCACCTGGGACAGGGCCGTCGAGGAGTACGCGGCGATGGTGGACCCGGCCTTCGACGTGCGGTCCGCGCTCACCGCCCTCCAGACCGGCCGGCTCGCCCGCGAGGCACAGGTCGTCGTCGAACTGGTGCGGTTGGGGGAGTTCGTCTCCCGCCAGGACGCCCTCGTGGCCGGGGCGCGCTCCTCCGGAAGGCTCACCGACCGGCAGTACGACACCCTCACCGCGACCATCGAGGACCGGCGGGTCTTCCACCGGACGTACGTCCCCGACCTGCCCGGCGACTCCCGGAAGCTGTTCACCGACTTCGAGCGCGGCGAGGAGTACCGGGCGCTCGTCGAGCAGGAGGACGCACTGCTGCGCGCCGGCGCGGTCGGCGCCGGACGGGCGATGGCCGCCGACTCCTGGCGCGACACCACCGACCGTGCGGTCCGGCGCTACACACTGCTGTCCACTCGGTCCGCGCAGAACGCCGCCGACCGGGGCGGTGCCTTCGCCCACCGCGAGACGGTCAGGGCTTCGGTCGTGGGCGTGGCCGGACTGATCGCGGTCGGACTCTCGATCTGGTTCACGGTGGCCGGCGGACGGCGCTTCTTCCGCCATTGGGAAGCACTCCGCGACGCCGCCGATCTGCTCGCCGGCCGCCGGCTCCCCGAGGTGATGGAACGGCTCGGGGCGGGCGAGGAGGTCGACGCGGCCGAGGCCGCCCCGCCCCTCGCATTCGACGACAGGAGCGTCCCCGACGAGATCGTCCGGGTCGGCCAGGCGCTCAACTCGGCCCGCCGGGCGGCCGTCGAGGCGGCCGTTCAGCAGGCCGCCCTCCGCCGTGGGGTCTTCACCGTCCTGCTGAACATCGCCCGCCGCCATCAGGCCCTCGTTCACCGGCAGTCGAAACTGGTCGACACCCTCGAACGCCGTACCAGCGACCCGGACACCCTGGAGGCCCTGTTCCGCATCGACCATCTGACCACCCGGATGCGCCGCCACGCGGAGGGGCTGATCGTCCTCTCCGGGGCCCCACCGGGGCGACGCCGGCGCAACCCCGTGCCGATCGCCGACATCGTCTCGGCGGCGGTCGGTGAGATCGAGGACCGCACACGGGTCGTGGTGCCGCCGATGCCTCCGGTGGGCATCGGGGCCGAGGCCGTCGCCGACGTGGTCCACCTCGTCGCCGAACTGGTCGAGAACGCCACCGTCTACTCGCCCCCGCACACCCAGGTCGTCCTGCGGACCGGGCGGGTCGGCAACGGCTTCGTCCTGGAGATCGACGACCGCGGGCTGGGCCTCGACGGGGAGGAACTGAAGCAGGCGCGGCGGACGCTGGCGCGTCCACGGGACTTCGACCCGGCCCGGGACGAGCGCCTCGGACTGTACGTCGTCGGGAGGCTCGCCGAGCGGCACGGCATCGGGGTCACCCTCACCCGCTCTCCCTACGGCGGGACCACGGCCGTGGTGCTGCTGCCGAACTCGGTGATCGCGGCCGTCGACCCCCAGGAGCGGTACACCGGCGCCGACGCCCTCGCGGGAGCGGGCGCGGGAGCCAGGGCGGGCGCGGGACCGGGTGCCGGACCGGGCGCGGGACTAGGTCCCGGACCGGGCCTTGGTACGGAATCCGGCGCGGGCTCGCGGGGGAGACCCGGGCCGGTCCGCCGGGCGGCCGGCGGAAGCGCCCAGGACCACGGCCCGGATCCGGAGGACCGGCTCCGTCCCATGCGGCCCGTGCCCTTTCCGCGCACGCTCACCTCAGTACCGCTGAAGGACGACCACACACCGGAGGAAGCCATGCCCCGCGACGACGCGTCCGCCCCCGCCTCTCCGTCCGGGCCCGCGCAGCCGCCGCCCGCAGAGCCCGCACCGACCGCGGCGGACGCCGCCGACGTCCGCCCGCTGAGAGTCCTGCCCACGCGCGTGCGCCAGGCGTCCCTCGCGCCCCCGCTCAGGGAAGCGCCCGCTTCCGGGCCGGAGGACCGCGAGCGCGATGTGTCCGCCGAGGAGGTGCGCTCCATCTTCGGGTCGTTCCAGGAGGGGCTCGACCGCGGCAGACGAGGCGTCCGGCTGGGTGAGACGCCCCGACCGAACGGTGCCGTACCGCGACCCCGCGGCATGGACGAAGGGACCGACGACGATGGCTGACGACGAAACCGCCTCGGACAGCGCGGGGCTCGGCTGGCTGCTCGACGACCTCGTGGCGAGAACGGACCATGTGCGCCAGGCCGTGCTGCTCACTGCGGACGGCCTGGTCGGCAGCGCGTCCCGCGGCATGGTCAAACGGGACATCGACCACCTCGCCGCCGTCTGCGCCGGCTTTCACGGCCTGGCGAAGGACGCGGGCGACCGGTTCCGGGCGGGAGAGGTCCGCCAGACCATGGTGATGCTCGACCACGCGTTCCTCTTCATCACCCCGGCGGGCGACGGCAGCAGGCTCGCCGTCCTGTCCGACATCGAGACCGACGTCGGACAACTGGCCCATGAGATGGCGCTCCTGGTCGGGCGGGTGGGCCGTCATATGGCGGTGCCCACCCGCTCGGACGCCGCCGACACCTGACCGGGCCTTCTCGACGCGTGACCCGCCGGTCGGGTTCCGGGCCCGGACCGTGTTCTACTGCGGATACGGCATTCGCCGACCTGAACCGGCCACGGCAGAGAAGTGACCCACCCGCAGTGCGACGCAGAACCCTCGACAGACTCGACGACCTCGACGAGCGCATCGTCCACGCCCTGGCGGAGGACGCCCGCCGCTCCTACGCCGACATCGGTTCGGCGGTGGGGCTGTCCGCCCCCGCGGTGAAACGGCGGGTGGACCGGCTCCGCGCGGTGGGGGCGATCACCGGTTTCACCGTACGCGTCGACCCGGCCGCGCTCGGCTGGGAGACCGAGGGGTTCATCGAGATCTACTGCAGCAGCAACACCTCGCCCGAGGCGATCGAACGCGGCCTCAAGCGCTACCCGGAGATCGCTTCCGCCTCCACCGTCACCGGAGAGGCCGACGCGATCGTCCAGGTCTTCGCCTCCGATATGCGCCACTTCGAACGGGTGCTGGAGCGGATCGCGGGAGAGCCCTTCGTGGAGCGCACCAAGTCGGTCCTGGTGCTCTCCCCGCTGTTGCGGCGTTTCGGGTCGGGCTCGCCCGCCTGACCTTCCGGCCTCGGCCCGCCTGACCCTTGGGCCTCGCCCTGCCCGAGGCTCGGGCCTCGGCGGTCCGCCCGAGGCTCCGGCCGTGGCTCGTCCGACCCTCCGGCCTCCGCCGCTGCCCGCCCGCCGGAACACCCGCCGCGTATCCGCCGGAGCACCTGGCGCGTACCTGCCGGAACCGGAACGCCTTCCGCGTATCCGCCGGAGTGCCCGCCGGAACGCCCCGCGCAACGATTCGCCGGACAGAGCGCCAAGCACGCAACGAATCACCCATTGAGGCGCAATGGTCACGCCTTGTCCCTGTACGCGCCCGGACCGTACCGTCGTATTCGTCTTTCACCGCGGACACCGCCATCCCGCACGGCCGCCCCGGTCTCCCCCCCCCGACCGGGGCGGCCGTGCGCCCGGCGGTCCGGGTGGCGGCTTCGGCGCCGGGGTCCGGCACCGGCGCCGAGAGACATCCCCGTGCCGCTGTTCCCCGCAAGGAGTCCGTACCCCATGACGTCCACGGTGCCCACCGCCGTCCAGCACACCGACGCGCAGCCGCCGATCACCATGTTCGGTCCGGACTTCCCGTACGCGTACGACGACTACCTCGCCCATCCGGCGGGCCTGGGGCAGATCCCGGCGACGGCGCACGGCACCGAGGTCGCGGTCGTCGGGGGCGGCCTTTCGGGTCTGGTCGCCGCGTACGAGCTGATGAAGATGGGGCTCAAGCCGGTCGTCTACGAGGCGGACCGATTGGGCGGACGGCTGCGGACGGTCGGCTTCGACGGCTGCGATCCGGAGCTGAGCGCCGAGATGGGGGCGATGCGCTTCCCGCCCTCCTCGACCGCGCTCCAGCACTACATCGACCTGGTGGGGCTGACGACCGAGCCGTTCCCCAACCCGCTCGCGCCCAGCACCCCGTCGACCGTCGTCGACCTCAAGGGGGAGTCGCACTACGCCGAGACCATCGACGATCTGCCGCAGGTGTACCGCGATGTGATGAACGCGTGGAACGCGGCCCTGGAGGAGGGCGCCGACTTCTCGGCCATGAACCGCGCCATGCGGGAGCGCGATGTGCCGCGGATCCGGGAGATCTGGGCGCGGCTGGTGGAGAAGCTCGACAACCAGACGTTCTACGGATTCCTCTGCGATTCCGTGGCCTTCGACTCCTTCCGGCACCGGGAGATCTTCGGTCAGGTGGGCTTCGGCACGGGCGGCTGGGACACCGACTTCCCCAACTCGATCCTGGAGATCCTCCGGGTCGTGTACTCGGAGGCCGACGACCACCACCGGGGCATCGTCGAGGGCAGCCGGCAGTTGCCGCTGCGGCTCTGGGAGCGTGAGCCCGCGAAGATCGTCCACTGGGCGCCCGGCACCTCGCTCTCCTCCCTCCACGGCGGTGAGCCCCGGCCCGCCGTGACCCGGCTCAACCGCACGGCGGGCAACCGGATCACCGTCACCGACGCGTCGGGGGACATCCGCACCTACGAGGCGGCGATCTTCACCGCGCAGTCCTGGATGCTCCTGTCCAAGATCGCCTGCGACGACGCGCTCTTCCCCATCGACCACTGGACGGCGATCGAGCGCACCCACTACATGGAGTCCTCGAAGCTGTTCGTCCCGGTCGACCGGCCGTTCTGGCTGGACAAGGCCGTGGACGGCGACGGCAACCCGACAGGGCGTGATGTCATGTCGATGACGCTGACCGACCGGATGACCAGGGGCACGTATCTTCTGGACAACGGTCCGGACAAGCCGGCCGTCATCTGCCTCTCGTACACCTGGTGCGACGACAGCCTGAAGTGGCTGCCCCTCTCGGCGAACGAGCGGATGGAGGTGATGCTGAAGTCGCTCGGCGAGATCTACCCGAACGTCGACATCCGGGGGCACATCATCGGCAGCCCGGTGACCGTCTCATGGGAGAACGAGCCGTACTTCATGGGCGCGTTCAAGGCGAACCTGCCGGGCCACTACCGCTATCAGCGCCGGCTGTTCACCCACTTCATGCAGGACCGGCTGCCCGAGGACAAGCGCGGGATCTTCCTCGCCGGTGACGACATCTCCTGGACGGCGGGCTGGGCGGAGGGCGCCGTGCAGACCGCGCTGAACGCGGTGTGGGGCGTGATGACCCAGCTCGGCGGGGCGAGTGATCCGACCAATCCGGGACCGGGCGATGTGTACGAGACGATCGCGCCGGTCGAACTGCCGGAGGACTGAATCACGCCCGATGAGCAAGGCGGCGCTGGGCGGCCTCACCCACGGGCCGGCGCGCGAACTGGGTCCGCGGGGCATCACGGCGAATCTGGTGCGGTCCGATCACCGGCGCCTTCCTCACGATCGATGCGGGCTCCAACGTCTGAGTTCGGTGAGGGGGTTCGAGGCATCCGCCTCGGGGATCGGTGATACAGGATCGGGGATGCGGGGTGGGGGAAACAGGATCGGGGGTGCGGGTCAGGGCAGGGGCGTGAGCAGAACGCGTCCGACCAGTCCGACTCCCTGATCCAGCCGTTCGGTGAATTCCTCGGCGAGACCGGGGAGTTCCCGTACGCCCCAGAGCAGCCGCGCCGTCGACCAGGCGCTGTCGCGAGCCCGGTCCAAACTCCAGGAACCCAGCAAATGGGTGAGCGGATCGGCGATCTCCAGCAGATCGGGGCCGGGCATCAGATCCTCGCGGATGTGCTCCTCCATGAGTGTGAGGATGTCGCCGACGCGGTCGAACTCGCCTTCCAGATCCTCCGGTCCGCACTCCAGCGCCCGGCAGGCGTCCAGCACGGCGAGCGCGAGATCGTGCCCGATATGGGCGTTGATCCCGGCCAGCGCGAACTGCGTCGCGCGGACGCCGGGATGGCGGCGGTACTGGAACAGCGGCCGCCAGCAGGCCGGAGGACGCGCGCCCGCCTCGGCCCGGTCCACGGCTGTCAGATAGCGGCGGGCGAAGAGCACGTCCAGGGTGGCGGCGGCCCTGCGGTCGGGGAACTCGCCCCGGTCGATGCGCCGGCCGATCTCCTTCGTCACCGCCAGATAGACACGGTTGAAGACGGCGACGCCGTCCGTGGCGGGCCAGCGGGAGCCGAGCGTACGCAGGCGCTCGACCACCTCGTCGACCGTGTCGACCGGGGGCACCGCCTCCTTGGGGGCCTCCGTGCGGACCGCGGCTGCCTGTGGTGGGACCGTGGCCGCCCGAGCCGCCGTGAGCTGTTCCGTCTGCGCCATGTGAGTCTGCGCCATGTGAGGCAGCCTCCCAGCCGATCGGCCGCCCGGAGCGTACCGCCCCGGAATTTCCCCGGAACGGGGGACGGGGGTCATCCCGCGCGGCCGGTACCGCTGTTCCCGTCCCGGTCGCCGGCCGCCCGTACCCGGCGCGGTGGCGATCAAAGGAAACACGGCTCCGGCCGGGTGCGCCGGGCCCAGGGCTCCGCCAGCGGCCGCACCGACCAGCGGCCGCACCGACCAGCGGCCGTGCGCGGCTCGCGGGCGAGGACGAGGGAGAGCGGCTCCCGCTCAGGGCCGGAGCTCGGGCGCCGCCCCGCCCATCGCGCTCGACTCCGTCTTCGGGGCCTCCCGCCCCGCCGAGCGCAGCACCCCCGCGCCCAGCACCAGCCCGAAGGCGAGGGCCGTCACCAGCCCGAAGGACACCACCAGGCTCGTCGCGTCGGCGACCGCGCCGATCGCCGAGGGGGCGATCAGCCCCGAGGTGTACGTGATGGTGGCGACGCCCGCGATCGCCTGGCTGGGGCGCGGACCGCTGCGCCCGGCTGCCGCGAACGCGAGCGGTACGACCACGGCGACCCCCAGCCCGATGAGGGCGAACCCGGTCAGCGCCAGGGCCGCGTGCGGCGCGAAGACCACCATCGCTCCGCCCGCGGTCGCCAGGCATCCGCCCGCCCGTACCGTAGGCACCGGACCGAAGCGGTCCACGACCCGGTCGCCCGAGAGCCGCGCCACCGCCATCGTCAGGGCGAACGCCGTGGTCGACGCGGCGGCCAGCCCCGGCGAGGTGTCCAGTACGTCCCGGAGGTAGACCGCCGACCAGTCCAGGCTCGCGCCCTCAGCGAACACCGCGCAGAACCCGATCGCGCCGATGATCACCGCGGACCTGGGCGGCAGCGCGAACCGCGGCGGCGGCTCCTCGTCGGGCGCGCTGCGCAGATCCAGCACACCCCCGCAGGCGATCAGCCCGAGCAGGGTGAGGACGGTGGCGGCCAGGGCGTGGTGCAGCCGGGCGTCGCCGCCCAGATGCGCGGCGAGGGTGCCGCCGGCCGAGCCGATCAGCGCGCCCGCGCTCCACATGCCGTGGAGGCCGGACATGATTGAGCGGTCCAGCCGGTTCTCGATCTCCACGCCGAGCGCGTTCATCGCCACGTCCGACATGCCGGACGTCGCTCCGTACACGAACAGCGCCGCGCAGAGCGTCAGCAGATTCGGCGCGAGGGCGGGGAGCGTCAGGGAGAGGGTCCACAGGGTGAGAAGTCCGCGGAGGGCGTTCCGCGCGCCGAAACGGTGACTGATCGCCCCGGCGAGCGGCATCGCCACGGCCGCGCCGAGCGCGGGGAAGGCGAGCGCCAGCCCGAGTTGTCCCGCGCTCACGCCCGTGTGCTCCTGGATCCAGGGGATCCGGGTCGCGAAGCTGCCGGTCACCGCGCCGTGCACACAGAAGACCGCCGCCACGGCGAACCGCGCCCTTCTCAACCGCCCCGGTCCCGAGTCCGCTTCGTCCGCCATGCCTGTGCCCCTCCCCGGTTCGCCGCGTAGTCCGGGCGTAAACTATCAGGAACCCTGCCTGATAGTTAGCCCCTGGCATCACGGCACGGGAGTGGATCTGGAAGGATTTCGGCATGCCCGCATCCCCGAGCACCGCACGGGTCATCAATGACCGGCTGGCCCTTCAACTGATGCAGAGCGAGGGCCCGTTGACGGCGGCTCAGCTGAAGACGATGACCGGTCTCTCCCGGCCGACCGTCGCGGATCTGGTCGAGCGGCTCCAGGGGTCCGGACTGATCCACATCGTCGGCGAGAGCGGCGCGCAGCGGCGCGGGCCCAACGCGCGGGTGTACGGGATCGTCGCCGACCGCGCGCATCTCGCCGCCCTCGACATACGCACCCAGGGCGTCTCGCTCGTCGTCGCCGATCTCCTCGGCGTCACGATCGCCGAGGCGTCCCTGCCCATCGGCAGCGACACCGGCACCGAGCCCGCGGTGGAGCGGGCGGCGGCGCTCCTCGAACGGACGGCGCGGGAGGCGGGCGCGGCCCGGCTGCACAGCGTCGGCATCGGCGTACCGGGCCTGATCGACCCGGTCACCGGTGAACTCCGGGACTCCGGGCTCCCCGCCTGGCACCGCCGTCTGGTCGCCGCGCTGCAGGAACGCCTCCCCGCCCGGATCGTTCTGGAGAACGAGACCAATCTCGCTGCCGTCGCCGAACAGCGCGCGGGCGCGGCCCGGGACCGGGACACCTTCGTCTTCCTCTGGCTCGGTCACGGCGTCGGCGCGGCGCTCTTCCTCGACGGCGGACTCCGCAAGGGTGCGTCGGGCGGCGCCGGTGAGATCGGGTTCCTGCCCGTACCCGGCACCGGAGGGCTTCCGTCCGCCTCCGGCTGCGACGGCGGATTCCACTCCCTCGTCAGCTCACCGGCGATCTGCGCCCTCGCGCGGGAGTACGGCCTCGACGTGCCCGATTCCCCCGGACCCGCCGCGGCGGCCCTCGTCCGGGAGGCGGCCGGAACCGGCCAGGACGCCTTTCTCGACGCACTCGCCCACCGCATCGCCCTCGGAGCCGCCGCCGTCGCCGCCGTCCTCGACCCCGGCTGTGTGGTCCTCGGCGGCGAAGTCGGCCACGCGGGGGGTACGGACCTGGCCTCCCGCGTCGAATCCCGGCTGTCCGAGCTGACTCCGCTGCCGACACGGGTCCGGGCGGGCGAACTGGGCGGCGGCGCGGTCCTCCACGGCGCACTGCTGGCGGCTCGTGACACGGCCCAGGAAGACCTCTTCGCTCCGGAGCGCTGAGCCGCTGCCCTCTGGGCCCGTCTCATCGAACCCGCGCGGCCTCGCCGAGTCGCCGTCGGACGGCGGACCGATGGCCGACGATCGGCCTCCGTTGTCCGCGTTCCCGGATCTCCCCCGGCCGCGGAGCGATGTTCCGACGGGCACCGGCGAAGCACCGCGCCTCCGGCGAAGCACCGCGCTTCCGGCGCGCGACGGGCGGATCCGGCCCCGCTCCTCCGGGCCGTGCGGCCGGCCATCGGCAGACAACGGGTCTCCGGCGGCGGGCCGCGTACCGGCTCTGCGCGCCGGCCGTCAGAGCGCGGCTTCCCGGTGAGGGAAGCGGCCGTCCCGCTCCGCCTACGGGCCGCCGCGACCGCGAACCGTACGCCGCACGGCCACCCGTCGGCAGACCCGCGCACCACCCGCCCCGGCACCGGCTCGCGGAACCGCCCGCCGGGAAAGGCGACGGCCGCCCGCGGCCCGCGGCGGCGACCGTCACCGGAGTCCGGTCCTCCGTGTGTACTACGCTCCCCGGATCCGGGCGACTTCGGGAGACGCTTTGACGAGACTGCGCTGCGCCGTGCTGGACGACTACCAGGAGGTCGCCCGGTCCCTCGGCGAGTGGCCGAGGATCGAGTCCCGCGTCGAGACGCGATTCCTCACCACCCACCTCGCGTCACAGGACGCGCTCGTGGACGCCATCGCCGACTGCGAGATCGTCGTCGTGATGAGGGAGCGCACTCCCTTCCCGGCCGGCCTGTTCGCCCGGCTGCCCCGGCTCCGGCTGCTGGTCACCTCCGGTATGCGCAACGCCTCGATCGATCTGGAGGCCGCCGCCCGCCACGGAGTCACCGTCTGCGGGACCGTCAGCAACTCCGAACCGCCGGCCGAGCTGACCTGGGCGCTGATCCTGGGGCTCGCCCGCGGTGTCGTCCCCGAGAACAACGCCCTGCGCACGGGCGGCCCCTGGCAGCACACCCTCGGCGCCGATCTGCACGGACACCGCCTCGGCCTGCTGGGCCTGGGGAAGATCGGCCTGAAGGTGGCCCGCGTCGGCACCGCCTTCGGGATGGAGGTGTCGGCCTGGAGCCGTAACCTCGACCCCCGGCGGGCGGCCGAGGCCGGAGTGACCGCCGCGCCCTCCAAGGAAGCGCTGCTGGAGAGCAGCGACTTCGTCTCCGTTCATCTGGTGCTCGGCGAGGGGACCCGAGGGCTGATCGGCGAGGCCGAACTGCGTCGGATGCGCCGTACCGCCTATCTGGTCAACACCTCGCGTGCCGCGATCGTCGACCAGGCCGCGCTGCTCAGGGCCCTGCGCGAGGGCTGGATCGCCGGAGCCGCGGCGGACGTCTTCGAGACGGAGCCGCTGCCCGCCGACGACCCGCTGCGGACGGCCCCCAACTTCCTGGCCCTGCCGCATCTGGGATATGTGACCCGGCGCAACTACGAGGGTTACTTCCGGGAGGCGGTCGAGGACATCGACGCGTATCTGGCCGGCGACCCGATCCGGCTCGTGACCTGAGCACGCGAACCGCGTGTGGCAACGCGCGGCGCGGTCCGCGGCTGCCGGGTCGTTCCGGCTGATCACCCAGTCCGTCCGCCGCCCGCCCTCCGCCGCAGGAACTCCTCGAACGTCATCTTCCGCGACCGCCTGATCGGGCGTCAGATGCGCCCCGGCGCGGAAGCCCGCGTACGCCTTGCCCGCCAGCGGAACCGGCAGTACCGCCCGGCGGCGTCCGGTCGCGCGCAGCAGGGCGCGGGCCAGGTCGGGCAGCGGGCGGACCTCGGGACCGTCTAGGCCGCTTCTGATGGATCTTGCTGGGCTCGCGTGCCCTGGCACCGCGCCTCGCCGCGTTGTCGTCGGTCACCTATGCTCCGCATGGACTCCCTCCTCCGCCTTGCGATCCACGGCACCAGACCCCGCTCCCTGATCCAGCCTGATCCACCAGAAACGACCTAGGTCCGGGACCCGGCCCGCGGGTGGGGCAAGCGCCAACTGCGCCAGGCGGTCCGCGACTTCACCGGCGTCGATGGGCTGGACGCTCACCCCGGACGGCAGCGGCAGCACCGGCGGCCGGGCCATGTCCGAGAGCAGACGCAGCACCAGGTCATGGAACTGGGTCGTGCGCAGCAGGGTCCAGTCCGGACCTCCGGACGAGCCCGCCCGCTCGACCAGCCGCTCGATTTCGTGCTTCACGCGGTAGTAGCCGAGCGGCAGCCGGTCGACGCCGACGATCGAGATGTAGACCAGATGCCCGACCCCCGCCGTCCGGGCCGCGGCGAGCAGCTTCGCCGCCGCCGCGTCGTCACCGCCGCGCGGGGTCGACGCGCAGTGGACGATCGTGTCCACGCCCTCGACCGCCGCGTCCAGCCCCGTACCGTCGCGCAGATCGACGGCGTACGGAGGGGAGTGGCGGCTGAGCACCCGTACGTCGTGGCCCGTGCCCCGCAATCGGTCGCAGACCAGACTGCCCAGCGTTCCCGTGCCACCGGTCGCCAAGATGCAGGCCATGGCGCCAGACCGCCAGATGCCGGAAGCCCGACGGCGGCAAGGGCCGGGACTCCGCCGCCGGGCGTCCGCACCCCGCGCACGAGCGGAGATGGGCAGAGACTAAAAGGACTAGACCACTTCGTCAATAGTCGTGTCCACGGGCGAGGAGACGATCAGCAGGTCGACGGCGGGGCCGGACGCTCGTGGGCGACGGAGAGGTACACGCGAACGGTGGGCCGACCAGCCGCGAAAGGCTCCGGAACCGCACGCGGCGACGGGCCGGGACCGACCTCGACCGGCCCGGCGCGGCGCGGCCGGCGGACGGGGCCGCCGGGACCGGCTCGGGCGACCCGACCCGACCCGCCTTGGCGCGGCTCGGCGACGGGCCGGGACTACCCGGATGACCGGGATTGCCCTGAAGCGGCTCGGAGCGACCCGGGCCGACGGCCCAGTCCAACGGGACCGACCCGGATGACCGGGACCGACCGTCGCGACTTGGCGGCGGGCCCGGTCCACCCGGTCCACCGGGATCGACCTCGACCGACCGGCGCGGCTTGGCAGCGGGCTGGGACCACCGGCCCGACCCGCCTTGGCGCGGCTCGGCGACGGGCGGAAAACCGACCCGAGCCGCCCCGGACCCGCGCCAACGGAAACCCGAATTCCAACGGAAACCCGAACTCGGCTCCCGGCGGCGGGACTCGGGCGGCCACCGCACGGGAACGTGCTCGGCGGACCCCAGCCGACCCCGTGGATCCCCGCCTTCCCGTCGCCTGTGAGTCAGCGCACAGCCGCCGACTCGCATGGTCTTCGGTCACTCGTGGCACAATGTTCATGTACCAACAGCAGCGCACTCCGGGGTCGGTGAAATTCCGAGCCGGCGGTTATAGTCCGCGACCCGTCCGCATCCAGTGGGCGGTTGACCAGGTGAAATTCCTGGACCGACGGTGAAAGTCCGGATGGGAGGCAGTGCGCGGCGGGCGGCCCTTTCCGGCACGCCGGCCGTACGGCGGCTGAACGCCCAGTGAGGGCGATCGGCGAGCCGACAGGTCAGGCGTCGCGACATCGGCATCCCGCTCTCTGTCGCCATCGACAGGCCCCGGAGTCCGTGCCCGAAGAGGCAGGAGGACCCGGTGGCCACCGCAGCCGACACCGCCGCCATGCGCCGAGCGATCGCGCTCGCCGCCCGCGGACTCGGCTCCACGAGCCCCAACCCGGTCGTCGGATGCGTCATCACGGACGCCTCGGGACAGACCGTCGGCGAGGGATACCACCAGCGCGTCGGCGGCCCGCACGCCGAAATCCACGCTCTGCGCGCCGCGGGCGAACGGGCCCGCGGCGGCACCGCGTACGTCACCCTCGAACCCTGCAACCACACCGGCCGCACCGGCCCCTGCGCGCAGGCGCTCATCGACGCGGGCGTCAGCCGGGTCGTGTACGCGGTCGCCGACCCGAACCCGCAGGCCACCGGCGGTGCCCAGACCCTGCGCGCGGCCGGCGTCCAGGTCGGGCGCGGCCCGCTCGCCGCCGAGGCCGAAGCGGGCAACACCGCCTGGCTCACCTCCGTACGGACCGGCCGCCCCCACGTCCTGTGGAAGTACGCCGCCACCCTCGACGGCCGGATCGCCGCCGAGGACCGCAGCAGCCGCTGGATCACCTCCCCCGAGTCCCGCGCCGACGTCCACCGGCTGCGCGCCGAGGCGGACGCCGTCGTCGTCGGATCCGGCACCCTGCGCGCCGACGACCCGCACCTCGCCGTACGGGGCCTCGACGGCGTCACCCAGCCCCTGCGGGTCGTCGTCGACACCCATGCGACCATCCGGCCGACCGCCCGCGTTCTCGACGGCGCCGCGCCGACGCTCATCGCCGTCGGGGAGAGCGCCGACACGGGCCATCTGCCGGGCGTCGACGTGGTCGCACTCCCCGCGGCCGGGAAAGGCGTCAGCATCCCCGCCCTGCTGGCGGAGCTGTACGGCCGCGGCGTCCGCTCCGTACTCCTCGAAGGCGGTCCCACCCTCGCCGGGGCCTTCGTCTCCGCGGGCGCGGTCGACAAGGTCGTCGGCTATCTCGCCCCCGTACTCCTCGGCGCCGGACCCCCCGCTCTCGCCGGCGCCGGAATCACCACGATCGGCGAAGCGTTGCGGCTCGACATGACCGAGACCGTGCGCATCGGACCCGATCTGCGCGTCACCGCCGTCCCCGCAACCGCACCCAAGGAGCGCTGAGTGTTCACCGGAATCGTCGAAGAGCTGGGCGAGATCACCGCCGTCGAGGACCTCGGCGACTCCTGCCGCTTCCGGCTGCGGGGACCCCTCGTCACCGAAGACGCCGCGCACGGCGACTCGATCGCCGTCAACGGCGTCTGCCTCACCGTCGTCGCCGCCGGCGACGGCGAGTTCACCGCCGACGTGATGGCCGAGACGCTCAAACGCTCCAGCCTCGGCGCGCTCGCCACCGGCTCCCGCGTCAACCTCGAGCGGCCGATGGCCGTCGGCGACCGCCTCGGCGGACACATCGTGCAGGGCCATGTCGACGGCACGGGAACGATCATCGAGCGGACCCCGTCGGAGAACTGGGAGATCGTGAAGGTCTCCCTGCCCCCGAACCTCTCCCGTTACGTCGTGGAGAAGGGCTCCATCACGGTCGACGGCGTCAGCCTCACCGTCGTGGACGCGGGCCCGGACTACTTCACCATCAGCCTCATCCCCACCACCCTCGCGCTGACCACGCTCGGCATCAAGGGGCCCGGCGACCCCGTCAACCTCGAAGTCGACGTGATCGCCAAGTACGTCGAGAGGCTGCTCGGCGACCGAACGCGGGAGACGCCCCGGTGAGCGCCCTGTCCTGGCTGAACTCCGAAGCCTTCACGGCCTTCGGGCAGCCCATCATGTGGTCCGACATGATCGGCAACAGCGTCGGACTGGCCGCCCTCGCCCTCGGCTGGCGGCGCTCCGTCTGGACCTGGCCCGCACAGCTCGCCTCCGGCGTGATCCTCGTCGCCGCCTACGCCTCCGCACAACTCGGCGGCGGCGTCGGCAAACAGCTCGTCGTCATCGCCGTCGCCGTCTGGGGCTGGCGCCAGTGGACCCGCGGTTCGCGACAGACGCGGGACGGCTCCATCGCGGTGCGCTTCGCCACCTGGAGGGAACGCGGAATCCTCGCCGCCACCGCGATCGCCGGAACCCTGGCCGTCGGCGGGCTGTTCACCCTCTATCCGTCGCTCTCCTGGAGCCCCTGGGCCGACGCGTACATCTTCGTCGGCACACTCGTCGCCATGGCCGCCCAGGCCCGTGGCCTGGTCGAGTTCTGGTTCGCCTGGCTGCTCGTCGACCTCGTCGGCGTGCCGCTCGCCTTCAGCAGCGGCCTGGCCTTCTCCGGCCTGGTCTACGTGGTCTACTTCGCGCTCGTCCTGTGGGGCCTGCGCGACTGGTGGCTGCGCACCCGTACCCCGGCTCTGGAAGGAGCACCGGCATGACCGTCCACCCGTCTCCGCCCACCGCCCCCACACAACACCCCGCCACCCCCACCTGGTACTCCACGGACAACGCGGAGGACTTCGCCCTCGACCCCGTCGAGAACGCCATACGCGACATCGCGGCGGGCCGCCCCGTCGTGGTCGTCGACGACGAGGACCGCGAGAACGAGGGAGACCTCGTCATCGCCGCCGAGAAGGCCACCCCCGAGATCGTCGCCTTCATGATGAGCGAGTGCCGCGGACTGATCTGCGCCCCGATGGAGAGCGACGAACTGAACCGGCTCGAACTGCCGCAGATGGTCGAACACAACACCGAGTCCATGCAGACCGCGTTCACCGTCTCCGTCGACGCCGGACCCTCGTACGGCGTCACCACCGGAATCTCCGCCGCCGACCGCGCCACCACCCTCCGGCTGCTGGCCGGCGGCACCGCCGGGCCCTCCGACTTCGTCCGCCCCGGCCATGTCTTCCCGCTGCGCGCCAAGCCCGGCGGTGTGCTGACCCGTAACGGCCACACCGAGGCCGCCGTCGATCTGGCCCGGCTCGCCGGCCTCCGCCCGGCCGGGGCGATCGTGGAGATCGCCGGCGAGGACGGGGTGATGCTGCGGCTGCCCGAGCTGATCCCCTTCGCCCGCAAGCACGGGCTGACGATCATCTCCATCGAAGACCTGATCGCCTACCGCCGCACCAGCGAGCCGACCGTCAAACGCGAGGCCGAGGTCAATCTGCCCACCGCCTTCGGACAGTTCACCGCCTACGGCTACCGCTCCACCGTCGACGGCGTCGAGCACGTCGCCCTCGTCCACGGCGACATCGGCGACGGCGAGGACGTCCTCGTCCGCGTCCACTCCGAGTGCCTGACCGGCGACGTCTTCCACTCGCTGCGCTGCGACTGCGGCCCCCAGCTCCAGGCGTCCATGCGGCACATCACCGGCCGAGGCCGCGGTGTCGTGGTCTACCTCCGCGGCCACGAGGGCCGGGGCATCGGCCTGCTCTCCAAGCTCCGGGCGTACGAGCTCCAGGAACGGGGCCGCGACACCCTCGACGCCAACCTCGAACTCGGGCTGCCCGCCGACGCCCGCGACTACGCGGCCGGCGCCCGCATCCTCGCGGACCTCGGCGTGCGCAGCCTGCGGCTGATGACCAACAACCCCGACAAGATCAGCGCGCTCGTCCGGCACGGCCTCACCGTCCAAGGCCGCGAGCCGATGCCCGTCCAGGCGGGCGAGCACAATCTGCGGTATCTGCGGACCAAGCGGGACCGGATGGGCCACGACCTGCCCTGGCTCGACCCCGCGGGCGCATCCACCTGCGGCAACCAGTAGGCCACGCGGGACATCCCCCACCGGCACGGCACCGGAGACCGGTACAGGCACCGGCCTCCGGCCGACCGGCGGCCACCGCGGCGCCGGCGACCGGTCACCCCCTGCACACCAGCGACACCAGTGACACCAGTGACACCAGCGACCACCCACCAGCACCACCAACCGAGGAGAAGCGTGAGCGGCAAGGGCGCACCCGAACTGTCCGTACGTAACTGCGGAGACCTCCGTGTCGCGGTCATCGCGGCCCAGTGGCACGAGAAGGTCATGGACGGCCTCGTCGACGGGGCGCTGCGCGCCCTGCGCGAACTGGGCATCGACGAGCCGACGCTCCTGCGGGTCCCCGGCAGCTTCGAACTCCCGGTGGTCGCGAAGGTCCTCGCGAGCCGGGGCTATGACGCGGTCGTCGCCCTCGGCGTCGTCATCCGCGGCGGCACCCCCCACTTCGAGTTTGTGTGCCAAGGCGTCACCCAGGGACTCACCCAGGTGGCCGTCGACACCGGGGTACCCATCGGATTCGGCGTCCTGACCTGCGATACGGAGGAGCAGGCACTGGACCGCGCCGGAATCGAGGGATCGCGCGAGGACAAGGGCCATGAAGCCGTCACGGCGGCGGTGGCCACCGCCGCCACCCTGCGCTCCGTCAGCGAGCCCTGGCGCTGAGCCGTCCCCCGCACCCCGTACTCTGAGACCATCATGGCGAACACGACTCGCAAAAGTTTCGAAGAGCTCTTCGCCGAGCTCCAGCACAAGGCGAAGACCGGCGACCCCGCCACCTCCCGCACCGCCGAGCTGGTCGACAAGGGCGTCCACGCCATCGGCAAGAAGGTCGTGGAGGAGGCCGCCGAAGTCTGGATGGCCGCCGAGTACGAGAGCAAGGAAGCCGCCGCCGAGGAGATCTCGCAGCTGCTGTACCACGTCCAGGTGATGATGGTCGCGCGCGGGATCTCGCTCGACGAGGTCTACACCCATCTCTGAACGGCCCGACGGCCCCGCCGCCACACCGCACCGCTCAGCCACCCCCCCCACCTCACGTAAGGAAGCCGACCTCATGCTGCGCATCGCCGTCCCGAACAAGGGTTCACTGTCCGGACCTGCGTCGGAGATGCTCCATGAGGCCGGCTACCAGCAGCGCAAGGAGTCCAAGGAGCTGGTGCTCGTGGACCCCGGGAACGAAGTCGAGTTCTTCTATCTGCGCCCGCGCGACATCGCGATCTACGTCAGCTCCGGCCGCCTCGACATCGGTATCACCGGCCGCGATCTGCTGCTCGACTCCGGCGCCAACGCCGAGGAGATCATGCAGCTCGGCTTCGCCCGCTCCACCTTCCGCTACGCCACCAAGCCCGGCACCGCCCAAGGCGTCGACGGCTTCGGCGGAATGACCGTGGCGACGTCGTACGAGGGAATCGTCGCCAAGCACCTCGCCGACAACGGCATCGACGCCTCCGTCGTGCACCTCGACGGCGCGGTGGAGACCGCGATCGAGCTGGGCGTCGCCCAGGTCATCGCGGACGTCGTCGAGACCGGGACGTCCCTGCGGAACGCGGGCCTCGAAGTCATCGGCGAGCCGATCATGACGTCGGAGGCGGTCGTCATCCGGCGCACCGGCGCCGACTCGTCCGAACCGAAGGTCCAGCAGTTCCTGCGCCGCCTCCAGGGCGTCCTGGTGGCCCGCAGCTACGTGATGATGGACTACGACTGCCGGGTCGAGCACCTGGAACAGGCCGTCGCCCTCACTCCCGGCCTCGAATCCCCGACCATCTCGCCCCTGCACCACGAGGGCTGGGTCGCGGTCCGCTCGATGGTCGCCGCCAAGGAGGCGCAGCGGATCATGGACGATCTGTACGACCTCGGCGCCAGGGCCATCCTCACCACCGCCATCCACGCCTGCCGGCTCTGAGGCACGACCGTGCTCCTCGGAGACTTCTGAGAGATGACCGAGACCATGCCCGCCTCCGCTCCCCACACCCCCGAAGCCCCCGCGCTCCCGGCCACCTTCAGGCCGAACCGGACCCGCGTCGTCCTGCTGGCCGTGGGCACGGTGATGTTCTCCGTGATCAGCGCCGTCGGTCTGACCCTGGACCGGCTGAGCCCGGGGGAGCGGATCAGCTTCGTCTTCACCGCCGCGCTCTTCCTCGGAGTGCTGTACCTGCTGAGCAGGCCCAAGGTCGTCGCCGACGAATCCGGTGTCACCGTCGTCAACATCACCCGCGTCCGACGTCTGGAGTGGGCGGAGATCCTGCGCGTCAACCTCCGTCCGGGCGACCCCTGGGTCTTCCTCGATCTCAGCGACGGCACCAGCCTGCCCGCGCTCGGCATCCAGCCGGGAATCGCCCGGCAGAAGGCCATCGGCGACGCCCGCGCGCTGCGGGCGCTCGCCGAGACCCATGGCACGCCCAACCGGACCGAGCCCCCGGACGCCACCGGGCGGACGCGTCCGGCGCGGTGATCCACGGCGTCGCCCCTGCCGCATAGCCGACACGGGTGGCTAATCTGGTCGTGGCGGCGCCGAGCGCGCCCCGTCCCATCCGCATCCGGCCCCCGGCGGCTGCCCGCCGCCGGCCGCCCGTGGGACACCTGCGACCCGAGGAGTGACTCCCTCCGGCAATGGACGGATCGTCCGGCAGTACCCGCGCCGCCCTCCCACGGGAGGCGGCGGAATGATCACCCCCCTGTTGCTGCTCTGCGCAGCGTTCCTCCTGATCCTCGCCAACGGTTTCTTCGTGGCGGCCGAGTTCGGCCTGGTCACCGTGGACCGGCCCGACGCCGAACGGGCCGCGGCCGAAGGTGACCGCCGGGCCGGCGGAGTCGTCGAGGCCCTGCGGGAGCTGTCCTTCCAGCTGTCCGGCACGCAGCTCGGCATCACCATCACCTCGCTCGTCGTCGGCATGCTCGCCGAACCCGCGCTCGCCGGACTGCTCGACGGCCCGCTCACCGCGACCGGACTGCCCGAGGGGGCCGTCTCCGGGATCGCGGTGGTGGTCGGCATACTGCTGGCGTCCGCCGCCCAGATGGTGATCGGCGAGCTGGTCCCCAAGAACTGGGCGGTCTCCCGCCCGCTTCAGGTCGCCCGCTTCGTCGCCGGTCCCCAGCGGCTGTTCTCCACCGCGTTCCGCCCGGTCATCGCCCTGCTGAACGCCGTCGCCAACCGTCTCGTACGCCTGATAGGCGTCGAGCCCACGGAGGAGCTGGCGTCCGCTCGCACCCCCGGTGAGCTGGTCTTTCTCGCCCGCCACTCGGCACGGGCCGGAGCGCTGGAACAGGACACCGCGGATCTCTTCGTCCGCACGCTCTCGCTTGGCCATCTCACGGCACAGCATGTGATGACCCCGCGCGTGCGGATGAGCGCCCTCCAGACGGACGCCACCGCCGCGGACGTACTCAACCTCACCCGCGCGACCGGACTCTCGCGCTTCCCCGTGTACGGGGAGCGCATCGACGAGATCGTCGGCATGGTCCATCTGAAGGCCGCCCTCGCGGTGCCGGCCGACCGGCGGACCCGGACCCCGGTCGGGGCGGTCGCCGTGCCGCCGCTGCTGGTGCCGGGGACGCTGCCCGTACAGCGGCTGCTGGAGCGGCTGCGCGGGGAGCAGCCGATCGCCGTGGTCGTCGACGAGTACGGCGGCACGGCCGGGGTCGTCACCCTGGAGGACATCGTCGAGGAACTGGTCGGCGAGGTCCGCGACGAGCACGACGCCGAGTCCGAGGCCCGGCCCGAGATCGCACCCGCCCCCGCCGAGGACGGCAGACCCGTCTGGGAGGCCGACGGCAGCTGCCGGGTCCTCACCCTGCGCCGGATAGGGCTCGACGTTCCCGACGGGCCGTACGAGACCGTGGCGGGGCTCGTCGCCGACCTCCTGGGGCGGATCCCCGCTCCGGGCGACCGCGCGGAACTGCCCGGCTGGCGGCTCTCCGTACGGCAGGTCGACCGCTACCGCGCCGAGCGCGTGCGCCTGGTGCGCAGTACGGCGGAGGGCGGCGGGTCCGGCGCGGTCCCGGCCGAGCCGGCGGCCGGGGCGCGGACCCCGGTGGCCGCGCCACCGGACTCCGCCGGCGTACGGGCCGGCGTAGGGGGCGGCGCACGGCCCGGCGTACGGACCGAGGCACAGATCGGCTTACGGGCGGACACCCGGACCGGCACCCGGACCGAGGCCGAGGCGCGGACGTCGGCGGAGGCCGTCCGATGAGCGCTCTGCAACTCGTGTTCGCGGGCCTGCTGGTGCTCGCCAACGGCTTCTTCGTAGGGGCCGAGTTCGCTCTCGTCTCCGTACGCCGCAGCCAGATCGAACCCCTGGCGGCGGCCGGGTCCTCCCGCGCCCGGCAGGTGCTCCACGGTCTGGAGAATCTGCCGCGGATGATGGCGGCGGCCCAGTTCGGGATCACGATCTGCTCGCTCACCCTCGGGGCGGTCGCCGAACCGACCGTGGCGCGTCTGCTGGAGCCGTTGTTCCACATCGCCCGGGTGCCCGAGGGGCTGATCCATCCGCTGGGTTTCGTGATCGCGCTGGCGGTGGTCGTCTCGCTGCATCTCGTCGTCGGAGAGATGGTCCCGAAGAATCTGGCGATGGCGGCCCCCGAGAGGACGGCCCTCTGGTTCAGTCCGGGGCTCGTCGCCTTCGCCCGGCTCTGCCGGCCGGTGACGGCGGCCCTCGGAGCCTGCTCCCGCCTGGTGCTGCGGCTCTTCGGCGTCGAACCCAGGGACGAGGTGGAGGCGGTCTTCACCAGCGCCCAGCTGGGACGGCTCGTCGAGGACTCGGGGCAGGCCGGGCTGCTGGAGCCGGCCGAGCAGGAGCGGCTGGAGGAGGCGCTGGAACTGGGCAGCCGTCCGGTGACCGATGTGCTGATCGTCCGCTCCGCCCTGGTGACGGTCCCGCCGTCGGTCACCCCGCGCCAGGTCGAGGAGCTGACGGTACGCACCGGCTACTCCCGCTTCCCGGTCAGCGGCGACGGCGCCGGCCCGTACATGGGCTATCTCCATGTCAAGGACGTACTCGATCTGGAGGAGACCGACCGGGCCGTGCCCCAGCCGGTCTGGCGGCCCATGGCGACCCTGAGTTCCGAACTGCCCCTGGACGACGCCCTCACCGTGATGCGGCGGGCGGCCGCCCATCTGGCGCAGGTCGCCGACGCGTCCGGGCGGGTGCTCGGCCTGGTGGCGATGGAGGACGTCCTCAGAACGCTGGTCGGCGAGGTCCCCGATCCATCCCACCCTGACCCGGACCGCCGCGATCCGGACCGCCGCGATCCGGACCACCACGATCCGGGCCGCCGGACCACGGTCCCGCGCGCGGCCCGGCCCGGCGGGGACATCGCGCTGGCCGGCTGACGGGGGCTTCGGGACGGCCCGGCTCCTCGCCGGGCCTTCAGCCCAGCGGCGGCTCCTGGGGGCCGCGGTCGAGTGGACCGCGGCCCGACAGGACCTCCCCGTACGCCTGCATCAGATCGGGCAGCCTGAGGGTCGCCAGATCCTCGCGGGTCGGCGTGCCGGGATAGGTGGAGAGCCGCAGATCCCGGTACGCGCAGCTCTTCTCGTACAGCGTGCGCAGGAACCGGCCGTTGCCCAGCTCGTCGATCCAGCTCTGGTCGACCACATGGCCGCAGATGGAGCGCAGCTCCTCGACGGACTCCTCGTCCCACACATCGCCGTTCTCCGCGGCCAGCACCTCGCCGATCGCGGTCAGCTCCAGCGGGCGGTACGAGGGGAAGTCCACGCGGGTGGTGAAGCGGGAGGTCAGTCCGGGGTTGGCGGCGAGGAGGCGGTCCATGCCCTCCGGATAGCCCGCCAGGATGACGACGAGATGGTCGCGGTTGTCCTCGGCCCGCTTCAGCAGGACCTGGAGGGCCTCGTCGCCGTAGGCGTCGCCCTTCGAGTAGCCGGTGTTGGAGAGGCTGTACGCCTCGTCCACGAAGAGCACCCCGCCCAGCGCCGAGTCGATCAGCTCATTGGCCTTCACCGCCGTCTGCCCCAGGAACTCGCCCACCAGATCGGAGCGCTGGGCCTCCACCAGATGGTCCCCGCCCAGCAGACCGAGCGCGTAGAAGACCCGGCCGAGTATCCGGGCGACGGTGGTCTTGCCGGTGCCGGAGGGGCCGGAGAAGACGAAGTGGCGTTTCGGCGGCTGGACGGGCAGCCCCTGAGCCGCCCGCAGCCTGGCCATCTCCAGCTGCGCGGAGAGCGCCTTCACCTGCCGCTTCACCGGTTCCATGCCCACCATCCGCTCCAGCTCGGCGAGCGCGTCGGCGAGCAGCTCCGGATCGGTGGGACCCGAGGGGAACAGCGGGGGAGCGGGCTCGGACGGCGCGGCCGCCCGGCTGCGTATGAACTCGGCCTGCGCGGTCGGCGCCGAACCGGGCAGCTGGGTCTGCGGATCGGCCCCGGCCCGCGCCTCCGCCGACGGCGACGAGTCCCCCTCGGCCCGTTCCTCGGCGGTGTCCAGGCCGTATCCGGCGAACGAGACGGCGAGAGGGCCGGCGTCGTCGTAGCCGTCGATTCCGTCGTACTCCGCGATCGCCGCCAGCCGCGCCGATGTGTCCATGAACGCCGGATCGATACGGTGCACGGCGCGGTAGAGCGGCAGGGCCGCCGCGCTCCGGCCGGTGCCCTCGTGCGCCCGCGCCAGCCAGTAGCGCAGCTCCTTGCGCTGCGGCTGCTCGCTCCGGCAGCGCATCAGCGCGGCGGACAGCAGCGGCTCGGCCTGTCCGTACATCTCCATCCGCACCCGGGCCATGCCGCCGAAGAGCCCCGCCTCGATGCCCAGCAGGGGATCGTTGACCAGCGGTTCGGTGTGACGTACGAGCTGCTCCCAGTCCTTGACCAGATACGCGCGGCAGGCGTGCAGGAAGCGGACCTGGGGGTCGGCGTCGACGGGCGGCAGTCCCGCGAGCGCCCGGTCCAGCTCCGGCACATGACGGCCGTCGAGCCAGTGGGAGGCGTGCGCCAGCAGCAGATCGCGCGGGCTCTCCAGCACGGGCTGGACCCACCAGCCGAGCCAGTACCAGGAGTTGAGGGTGCGGCGGTGGCGGGTGCGCTGCTCGCCGAAGCGGTCGCGGGCCCGGTGCATGCGCAGCAGCGCGGTCGTCGTGTCGACGCGGAGCGCGTGCAGGCCGAGCCAGCCGTCGGCCATACCGGGATCGAGCCGTACCGCGGTACGGAACTCCTCTTCCGCCTGGGGATAGGCCCCCATGGTGTAGGCGTCCACGCCGCGCACCCAGGCGAGGTCGGCCGGGGCCTGTGCGCCCTGCGTGCCGATGTCCATCAGGTCCCCCACAAAGTGCACCTGTGCCGTGTTTTCCCGGGGCGACCCCCGGAACCCCCGGCGCTGGATGGGCGACGTGGGTGACGCACTGAACCGCCTTGACGTGGACGGGATTTGACCCCACCGGAGTGCATCGTACCTGCGCAGGGACGCCCAGCTTAAGGGCACCGTGAAGTGATCCGGCGGCGGTGACCGAGGGTGAAGGCGGAGGGGGAGGGCGCGGGGGACGCACAGAACGAAGCCCCCGATCACGGGGGAACAACCGGGGGCTTCGCGTCTGTGGCGTCTTCGGAAAGCCGCACATTGAGAACGTAAGACCTGTACGCCCCGTCGGTCAAGCGGAGTTCGGGCACTCATCGGGAGGATCGCGGACCCCTCGGTATGCCCGGGGGAAATGATTACTCTATGTGATGATTCGACTCGTTCGCGCGGTCGCAGACGGTCCCGGCAGTAACTTGTATCCCTCTGAACACTCCCGTACCAATGCGTCCGCGGAGGGACGTGAGGGGTCGGCCAGGAAATGGCGCGTCTCCGCCTCTGTCCAGGTGTCCCAGAAGGCGGAGAGGGCGGCTCCGTCGCGCCGACGGCCCCGCGCCCAGGAGTCCTCGGCGCCCTTCTCCATCCAGAGCAGCCGTGCCAGATGGGGGCGGAGCGCGGCTCTGCCCGCGCCCACGCCCTCGATGAGGACGACCGGAGCCGGGTCGAGGGAGCGCGGTGCGGTGAAGCGGCGTGCGATCCAGTCGTACGGGGCGTACCACGCCCGTTCGCCGTGCGAGAGCGGGCCGACGACCTGGGCGAGCATCCGGTCCGTCCAGGCGAAGTACTCCTCGTGGCTGGCCAGATCGTCGAGGTGGAGGACGGGCGTCCGGTCACCGGCGGCGGTCAGCGCCGCCGCGAGGCGCGCGGTGAAGGTGCTCTTGCCGGACCCGGCGTGCCCGTCGACCGCGATCAGCCGCACCGGCCCGCACGAAGGCGGCAGCGCGCGCAGTTCCCGGGCGGTCCGGTCGAGATCGTCCACCCGGCCACCCTACCGGCGGTGGGACGCCGAGCCGCAGGTCACGCGGGTGGGCCAGACCGGGTATCGGTCGGGGGACGCGGGGGCGGGACGCTGGCCGAAGGCGGTCACGACCCGCGATAGTGGCCAGCGGGCGTTCCGTGCGCCGGGCCCGTGGGTCCCGCGCCGCGCCCGGCGTGCGTCGCGCCCGATACGGGCCGCCGCCGAACCGAGCGCTTCCGACTGGGGGTTCCATGGCCAGAGCCACGTCGCGCAGAACCGTGCTGAGCGCCGCGATCGCGGTGGCCGCCGGGGCGGGCACGCTGTCCTCCTCGTCTTCCTCCGCCGTCGCGGTTCCCGCCGGCCGAGCCGCTCCCGCCCCTTCCGCCGCCCCCGTGAGGACAGCCCGGCTCGTGGACAACCGCTTCTGGACCTCGTACACGGACTGGCGTGGCGGTACGGCGGCCGGTACCAGGACCGCCGCGGGTCGCCGTCCCGGAGTGGTCGTCGCCCGGCCCGCGGGCACCGTCGACTACACCGATCCGCACACCGGGCGTACGACAGCGTGGGAGTACGGCACATGGACCTCGCCCGTCCACCGCTCCCCCGTCCCGGCGACCGAGGCCATCGTCTCCTGGAACGCGCGCACCCCGGCCGGCACCTGGCTCCGGATCGAACTGCGCGGCACCTACTCCGACGGCGAGGAGACACCGTGGTTCGTCATGGGCCGCTGGGCGGCGGGCGACGAGGACATCAAGCGCGCCTCGGTCGACGACCAGGGCGACGGCAGGGCGGCCGTCCGGACCGACACGTTCTCGGTCGACGATCCGGCGAGCGGTCTGCGGCTCTCCTCGTACCAGCTCAGGCTCACCCTCTACCGCAGGCCCGGCACCCGGCTCACTCCGACCGTATGGCGGCTGGGCGCGATGGCGTCGGACATCCCGGACCGGTTCACCGTCCCCGCGTCCGAGCCGGGGCCGGCGCGTGAACTGGCCGTGCCGCGCTATTCGCAGAACACGCATGTCGGCCGGTATCCGGAGTACGACAACGGCGGTGAGGCATGGTGCAGCCCCACCTCCGTCCAGATGATCATCGAGTACTGGGGCCGGGGCCCCGGCGCCGACGACCTGGCGTGGGTCGATCCGGCCTACACGGATCCGCAGGTCTGCCACGCCGCCCGCCACACCTACGACCACCGGTACGAGGGCTGCGGGAACTGGCCCTTCAACACGGCCTACGCGGCGACCTACCCCGGCATGAACGCGGTCGTGACCCGGCTGTCCGCGCTGACCGATCTGGAACGGCTGGTCAGGGCCGGTATCCCGGTCATCACGTCCCAGTCCTTCCGCGAGGAGGAGCTGACCGGCGCGGGCTACGGCACCGCGGGCCATCTGATGACCGTGATCGGCTTCACCCCCGACGGCGATGTGATCGCCAACGACCCCGCCGCACCGGAGAACGAAGCCGTACGCCGGGTCTACCGCAGGCGCGAGTGGGAGAACGTCTGGCTCAGGACTAAGCGCCACAACGCGAGCGGACAGGTGGTCTCCGGCACCGGGGGAGTGTGCTATCTGCTCTGGCCCGAGCATCCGACCGCAGGTCAGAGGCGGGCACTCGCCATGGTGGGCGTCGACTGACGGGTGCCAGGGCATCGCGATGGAGACGCAGGTCACTGCCCCGGAGCCGTCTCGCTGGCACTGTGGACGGTCAGCGTGCGCCGTACGTCCCGTAAGGCGCATCCGCACATCGACCGATCGGGAACCACCATGACCTCTGGCTCTGCCTCTGTTGCAGCTTCTGCATCCGCTTCCACGTCCGCTGCCGGGACCCGTACCCGTACCGGAGGTCCCGAGGAGGGCGGAGGTGTCCTGGAGCACATCCTCGGCTGGACGCTCGTCGTCGTCCTCGCCATGCTCGTCACTCAGCTCGGCCTGATCTAGCTCTTTGAATTCCACTGGCTTCCGCCGACTCCCACCGGCTCCCACCGGAAACCGTCCGTCCGGTTGATATTTCGGTGTAGTGGGGGACACCGGGTGAGCGCATTCTTGGCCAACGCACTCGCACACGCCTGAACGACTTCGCAGTTCTGCCATACTGCGAAGATCCTGTGTCACTTTTGAGACAAGGGCGTAAATTGAATAATGGTGAACGACGCGGAGCGACCGAGAAGTCTCAGGCTCGCCGTGTTGAACTCATCGCAACCGGGCGGAAGTTGTTCGCCGACACCTCATACGACGCGCTGTCGATGGATGACATCGCCCGTCATGCCGGGGTCGCGAAAGGGTTGATCTACTACTACTTCAAGAGCAAACGCGGCTATTACCTCGCCATCATCGAGGATTCCGTGGCGGACCTCATCTCGCGCACCGCGGGCGATACCGGGCTGCCGCGCGCCCAGCGGGTGCGGCGCACGGTGGACGGATATCTGCGGTACGCCCAGAACAACGAATCGGCGTTCCGCACGATCGTCACGGGCGGCGTCGGCTTCGACCCCGAGGTGCAGTCCATCAGGGACGGGGTGCGCGAGGAACTGATCGACACGATCGCCGAGGGCGCGTACGGCAAACGTGACATCCCGCGGCTCGCGCGGTTCGCGCTGCTGGGCTGGCTCAGCGGTGTCGAGCAGATCACCCTCGACTGGCTGGGACACCAGGAGATGGACCGTGAACTGGTCTGCGCCCTGCTGATGCGTCTGCTGCGGGCGACCCTCGGCACCATCGAGGAGTTCGAGCCGGACTGCCCGCAGCCTCCTCGTGAGCCGGTGCCGCCGCCGTATCCGCAGGGAGCCCGGAGCGCGCCGGACACGCAGGAGTCGGCGGGCGGGTGGGCTCGGGGCCCTGGCGGTCTTCCGGTACAGGCCCCTCGGTGGGAAGAGGCCGCGGAAAGCGGATCGTGACGGACGTCCGCTGATCGGGCATACTCGACGCGCCAATGGCCGCCTCAAGCCATTTCGTGATCCGGAAGGGCAGCATCGGCCTGGCAGAAGAACCGGTGGAACGCGCACACATCCTTCGCGCACCCGCCGCAGCGCCCGACAGGGAGGAGAGTGCCGCCATGCCCTACCACGCCTCGCAGCCGGTGGAACGTCAGCTGCCCACCGAGGAGGCCAGGGATCTCATCACCCTGGTACGCGATATCGCTCAGCGGGAGATCGCTCCCCACGCGGCCGAGGAGGAGGAAGCGGGCCGCTTCCCCCGCGAGGTCTTCTCGCTGCTGTCCGAGTCCGGGCTGCTCGGCCTTCCCTACGCGGGCGAGCACGGCGGCGGGGACCAGCCGTACGAGGTCTACCTCCAGGTCCTGGAGGAACTGGCCGCCGCCCGTCTGACCGTGGGCCTCGGCGTCAGCGTCCACTCCCTCTCCTGCCACGCCGTTGCCGGCTACGGCACCAAGGAGCAGCGGGCCGAGTACCTGCCCGCCATGCTCGGCGGCGGGCTCCTCGGCGCGTACTGCCTCTCGGAACCGGCTTCCGGCTCGGACGCGGCATCCCTGCGCACCAGGGCGGTGCGTGACGGCGACGACTGGGTGATCACCGGCACCAAGGCGTGGATCACCCATGGCGGGATCGCCGACTTCTACACGGTCCTCGCCCGCACCGGCGAAGAGGGCGCACGCGGTATCACCGCCTTCCTGGTGCCCGGTGACGCGGAGAACCTGAACCCCGCCGCACCAGAGAAGAAGATGGGCATGAAGGGCTCGCCCACCGCCCAGCTCAACTTCGACGGCGTACGGGTCCCGGACGTCCGGCGGATCGGCGACGAGGGCCAGGGCTTCGCGATCGCGCTCTCCGCGCTGGACTCGGGCCGGCTCGGCATCGCGGCCTGTGCCGTCGGAGTCGCCCAGGCCGCGCTGGACGAGGCGCTCTCGTACGCCACCGGGCGCAGGCAGTTCGGCCGTCCCATCGCCGACTTCCAGGGGCTGCGCTTCCTGCTCGCCGACATGGCCACCCGCGTCGAGGCGGCCCGCGCGCTCTGCCTTTCGGCCGCCCGGCTGCGCGACGCGGGTCTGCCCTTCTCCCGGCAGGCCGCCATGGCCAAGCTGTTCTGCACGGACGCGGCGATGAGCGTCACCACCGACGCGGTCCAGGTGCTCGGCGGATACGGCTACACCGCCGACTTCCCGGTGGAGCGGTTCATGCGCGAGGCCAAGGCGCTCCAGATCGTCGAAGGCACCAACCAGATCCAGCGCATGGTCATCGCCCGCCACCTGATGGGCCCCGAGACCCGCTGAGGGCACACGCCCCCGAGCGGCACGGGTGCCGCGTCCCTGGTGGCGGGGGCGGCACGCGTGCCCGTTCGGGGGGTCCATCGGTACGGATCGAGTGGTGCACGGACGCGCCGGTTCCGCCCATCCGCTGTCCCCGGCGGGGGAGTCGGGCCGTCAGCGGGACGCTCGGGCGGCCGGTCTCACCACCGCGCCGACTCCGCTCGCGCGTCGCCGCGCGTACGTTGCCGTGCACCTGAGACTCCGGCTGCGGTGACCTCGCGGTCCGAGAGCGGGCGGGGGTGTGACGTCGTGTCATGGGCCGACGCGCCTACGGACGGCCACGCATCCGTCCGGCCACGCGGTTCGGCCACGGCAGCCCGTGTGGCGGTGGCCGGCTCGGGCAGGAGAGAGGCTCGGGCGGGTGGAAGACCCGAGGCGCCGGGGCGGAGCAGGTCTCCCGGCGCGGAGGCCCGTGCCCGCGCTTGCGGGCGGCGCGGTGTCGAAGCCGACTGGGAGCCGATGCCGCACACCCGTGCCCGCGCGTGCGGAAAGCGCGGCGGAGGTACGGCAGGTACAGCGGCGGGAGCGACGGTCAATGCCGACGGGCGGCCGACGAGCTGACGACCCGCCATGGCGGGCCGACCCCGGAGGAGGCCGGGACTCAGGCCGCCCGCTCGCGCATCGTGGGCATGCGCAGCGGGCGCGAACTCGGACCGCCCACGTGGGAGAAGGGCTGCATCCGCCAGTCCAGACCCTGAGGCAGCGTCAGCAGCAGTCCCATCTCCTGCTCCCGGATCCGGTCGTCCAGCGTCTCGTCGGCGGGTCGCGCCTGCGAGGCGGGGAGACCGGTGCCCCGGCACACGGTCAGCCCGAACGGATTCCAGGGTGTGGGGCAGAGTGCGTGCTCCGGCAGTACGTCCTCGTCGGCGAGGAGCGCGATCGGCTGTGTGCAGTCCGGGCAGATGACCCGGTACATCTCGAAGGTGTCGTACTCGTTCAACTCGTCCAACTCGGCAGACCTCGCAGACTCCGCCGGATCAACAGGCTCCGGTTCGGTACGGCCGGTGTTCTTGACGCTCTGCATGGAGAATCTCCCCCTCTGGTGGGCCAACCGGGCTCACGTGGCCTCGACCACAGCAAGCACTTCCCCCTGGGCCCTGCGGGTAACCGTCCGGTCACGACGGAGGCCGCTTTCCGTCTGTGGTGTTCGTCACATGACTGCCGTTGGCGCCCCCGCGTACGGCGGGCGAGTGTGCCGGAAGCGATCCGGGCAATTAAGTTGATCCGCATGGAGGAGCTGGATCGTCAGATCGTGGAGTTGCTCGTCAAGGACGGGCGGATGAGCTACACCGACCTGGGCAAGGCCACCGGGCTGTCCACGTCGGCGGTGCATCAGCGTGTCCGCCGTCTGGAGCAGCGCGGAGTCATCCGAGGCTATGCGGCCGTCGTCGACCCCGAGGCGGTCGGGCTGCCGCTCACCGCGTTCATCTCGGTCAAACCCTTCGACCCCAGCGCCCCCGACGACATCTCCGAACGCCTCGCGGACGTACCGGAGATCGAGGCGTGCCACAGCGTGGCGGGCGACGAGAACTACATCCTCAAGGTGCGCGTCTCGAGCCCGCTCGAACTGGAGAACCTGCTCTCCCGCATCCGTACGCTCGCCGGGGTCTCCACCCGCACCACGGTCGTCCTCTCCACCCCTTACGAGGCCCGCCCGCCGAGCGTCTGAGGCACTCACCGGGCCGTGCCCCCACGCATCCCGTCCGGCTCGCCCAGCCCGGTACGCGCCCGCGCCGCGCCGTCGGGCCGGTCCGAGTGCGTCCGGTACGAGGACGGCCTCTGCCTTGCGACTGCACACATCCGGACTCAGCGGGCCCGCCGGGAAACCTCTCCGGTCACGGCAATAGGCTGGTGCCATGAGCCACAGCACCGCCCCCGCCACCGGCGGACACCGCACCGTCCTGCTGCGCGGTGGAGAAGTCCACAGCCCCGCCGACCCCTTCGCCACCGCGATGGTCGTCGAACGAGGGCAGATCGCCTGGGTGGGATCGGAGGGGGCGGCCGACGCCTTCGCCGACGGAGTCGACGAGGTCGTCGAACTCGACGGCGCTCTCGTCACCCCCGCGTTCACCGACGCACATGTGCACACGACGTCCACCGGTCTCGCCCTCACCGGCCTCGATCTGTCGGGCGCGCGGAGCCTGGCCGAGGCCCTCGTTCTCGTACGGGAGCACAGCGCCGCGCATCCCGCGGACAGGGTGCTCATCGGCGGCGGCTGGGACGCGGCGCGCTGGCCCGAGCGACGGCCTCCGTCCCGCGCCGAACTCGACGAGGCGACCGGCGGCCGTCCGCTCTATCTGCCCCGTGTCGACGTCCACTCCGCCGTCGTCACCACCGCCCTGCTCGATCTGGTGCCCGGTGCCGAGAGCCTGAACGGCCATCATCCCGACGGCGACGGCCTCGGGGGCCCGCTCACCGACGCCGCTCACCACGCCGTCCGGGCCGCGGCCCACGCGGCCGTCACCCCCGCCCAGCGGGCGGCGGCCCAGCGCGCCGCGCTCGACCACGCCGCGTCCCTCGGTATCGGCACCGTCCATGAGTGCGGCGGACCCGACATCTCCGACGAGGACGACTTCACGGGTCTGCTGGCACTCGCCGCGGCCCGGCCGGGGCCACGCGTCGTCGGCTACTGGGCCGAACAGATCGCAGATGCGAAGGATGCCCGGCGGATCCGCGAACTCGGAGCGCTGGGCGCGGCCGGGGATCTGTTCGCCGACGGCTCCCTCGGCTCCCACACCGCCTGCCTCCACGCCTCGTACGCCGACGCGGACCACACGGGTACGTCGCGTCTCGACGCGGCGGCCGTCGCCGCCCACGTCGCCGCCTGCACCGAAGCCGGGCTCCAGGCCGGCTTCCACGCCATCGGGGACGCCGCCCTCACCGCTGTCGTGGACGGGGTCAGGGCCGCCGCCGAGAGCCTCGGCCTCGCCCGTGTGCGGGCGGCCCGGCACCGCGTGGAGCACGCCGAGATGCTCACCCCCGAGACGATCGCCGCCTTCGCCGAACTCGGGCTCACCGCCTCGGTGCAGCCGGCGTTCGACGCGGCCTGGGGCGGTGACGACGGCATGTACGCCGAGCGCCTCGGCGTCGAGCGGGCCCGCACCCTGAACCCGTACGCGGCGCTGCTGAGGGCCGGGGTGCCGCTCGCCTTCGGCTCCGACAGCCCGGTCACCCCGCTCGACCCGTGGGGCACCGTCAGGGCCGCCGCCTTCCACCGCACCCCCGAGCACCGGGTGTCCGTGCGCGCGGCCTTCGCCGCCCACACCCGTGGCGGCTGGCGGGCGATCGGCCGCGACGACGCGGGGATCCTGGTGCCCGGCGCTCCCGCCGACTACGCCGTGTGGTACGCCGGGGAGCTCGTCGTCCAGGCCCCCGACGACCGGGTCGCGCGCTGGTCGACCGATCCCCGTTCGGGCACCCCCGGTCTGCCCGACCTCACGCCGGGAGCCGAACTCCCGTTCTGCCTGCGCACGGTGGTCTCCGGACAAACTATCTTTGATCGTCCAAACGGGTGACGTCCGGACATTTCGCACCGTCGGTCCATGATGGAGCGCTTCCGCCGCGACCTGCGGATCTTCGGTGTTGGTCGGGCGAATTGGGCAAAGCGCGCAGATCGCACGACTGTTGACATGGAGCGCCCACGGGCGGGTAGGTTCGGCCGAGTCCACCACAGGACGTCCGACCGGCGAAACCACCGAGCAAGTCGTCGAACGCCGCTGGGCCATGGGACAGTGCGCCGCACCGGGGCACTGCCACTGGGAGCCAGGTCCAGCGCGCGCGCCTCGGGGGCGAGGGAAGGTTTCAGCCGGACGGCAGGTGTGACCCGGATGGGGCCCGGCGTTCAGTAGACAACGGCTCTCGGTCGACCCGCAGCCAGCGGGTCCCAGGTCGGCCCGAAGGACGCTGGGCCCCGATCCGCACGCATATCCGCCTTCTCCGCCTTCTGTATCCTTGACAACTTCCGTGCCGGTGAAACCCGGGTGCCCCCGCGGCGGCGCCCGCGTCCCCGTGCCGGCGCTGCCCCCTCCCGGCGATCGCTAAGGTGGGGCTCTGTGCACGATGCTGAAGGGGCGGCAGTTGAACGAGGGCGCTAAGGGCGGCGAAGCCCAGAGGCGGTACGGCCCGCTCGGTCGGACCTTGGTGATCATCCCGACCTACAACGAGGCCGGGAACATCAAGAAGATCGTCGCCCGGGTGCGCGTGGCCGTGCCCGACGCCGACGTGCTCGTCGCCGACGACAACAGTCCCGATGGCACGGGAAAGCTCGCCGACGAACTGGCGGCCGAGGACGGCCGGGTGCGCGTGCTGCACCGGGCAGGCAAAGAAGGGCTCGGCGCGGCCTATCTCGCGGGCTTCGCGTGGGGCATGGAGCGCGACTACGGCGTACTGATCGAGATGGACGCCGACGGTTCCCACCAGCCCGAGGAACTGCCCCGGCTGCTGACCGCCCTCAAGGGCGCCGACCTCGTCATCGGCTCACGCTGGGTTCCCGGCGGACGGGTGGTGAACTGGCCCAAGCACCGCGAGTACCTCTCCCGGGGCGCCAGTACGTACTCCCGGCTGCTCCTCGGTCTCGCCGTCCGGGATGTCACCGCGGGCTTCCGCGCCTTCCGCGCCGAGACGCTCCGGGGGCTCGGGCTCGCGAAGGTGGCCTCCGAGGGCTACTGCTTCCAGGTCGACCTCACGCGCCGCGCGGTGGCGCTCGGGTTCCATGTGGTCGAGGTCCCCATCACGTTCGTGGAACGGGAAGTCGGCGACTCCAAGATGAACCGGGACATCGCCGTCGAGGCGCTGTGGCGGATCGCGGCCTGGGGCGTCTCGGACCGGACGGGCCGGCTGCGCGGCCGTTCGGCCTCCTGACCGGGGGACCCGGGCCGTCCACCCCTCGGACGGCTCTTGATCGGGGGACCCGGGCCGTCGACCCCTCGGGCGGCCGTCCTTGATGATCACCCGCTGATGCCGCTCCGACGGCCGTACGGGCACACTGGGAGCATGACGACCGGCTCCGTACCCCCGATGGCCCCCAAGAGCTCCCGCGCCCGCCGCTTCGTTCCCCTCGGTGTCGCCGCCTGGGTGGTCCTGGAGATCTGGCTGCTGATCCTGGTCGGCGAGGCCGCCGGGGGGCTGACCGTCGTGGCCCTCCTCGTCGGCGGCGCCGTTCTCGGCGGCGCGACCGTCAAGCGCGCCGGGCGCAATGCCTTCCGCACGCTGACGGAGACCCTGGAGCAGCAGCGGAGCGGCCGGATGCCGTCGCCCGAATCCGGAGGCGGCGGGAACGGCAACGGCTTTCTGATGCTCGGCGGGCTGCTGCTGATGCTGCCCGGACTGATCTCCGACGTGCTCGGACTGGTTCTCCTGGTGCCCCCCGTCCGCACCCGCCTGAGCCGGTTCGCCGAACGGTCGCTGGAGCGCCGGATGCGCACGGCGACGGCCGGCACCCTGGGCGACGCCTTTCAACAGGCCCGTATCCACCGCCCCGACGGCAAGATCGTTCAGGGCGAGGTCATCCATCACGACGAGCCCGGGGGCGGTCAGGGGCGGCAGGGCGGTCAGGGCACCGACGGCCCCAGGCCGCCGCTGACGCCCAACTGAACCTCCGCCTCCACGAAGGACCGGGGTCGTCGCCCCGCCCGGACGCCCCGGTTCCGGCCTCTACCGGGCTGGAGCGGGGCTCAGCGGCGCTCGAAGGGGGCTTCCGGGGCCGGTGGCGGCCGGGGCCGGTGAGGGATCGCCTCCACCGCGACCGCCTCGCGACCGCGGCGGACGAGAGGCTCCCCGCTCCTGCTCGTGCGGCGAGTCGGGCACGGCGCCAACGCGCACGCGGCACAACAGCCGCGGGCTGTGACACACGCTCGGTGTGTCACAGCCCGCGGGGCTCGTCTCGCCTGCTGCTGGTGTCGGTGGTGCGGAACAGTGTTCAGTGCGGAACAGTGGTCGTCATCGTGCCCGCGCCCCCCTCGCACGTGGTGATCACATGCTCGGACGGGCGAGGGTCAGGCCGACTTGCGGCTGTCCCTCGGATGCACGGCGATGTTCATGGCACCGGAGCGCAGAACCGCCAGCCTCTCGGCCAGCACCTCCTCCAGCTCCTCACGGGTGCGCCGCTCCATGAGCATGTCCCAGTGCGTCCGCGCCGGCTTGCCCTTCTTCTCTTCGGGGCCGTCCCCGTCCACCAGGAGTGCCTGGGCGCCGCACGCCTTGCACTCCCACTCCGGCGGAATCTCTGCCTCGACCGAGAACGGCATCTCAAACCGATGTCCGTTCTGGCATGCGTACTCCACCGCCTGGCGCGGGGCCAGATCGATGCCGCGGTCCGTCTCGTAGCTGGTAACCACGAGGCGCGTGCCGCGGAGAGCTCGCTCACTCATGAATCGTGCCTCCCGGGCTTGTCGCCCACAGGACAGGTGTCGCTGTCGTCGTCATCCGGTCAACGTCCGGTCGGCCGTAAAGATTCCCGTTACGGGTCATGCGTCGCCCGTCGTGCCGCTGCTTTCCCATATGTGGGATACCCACCAGTGCCCGGTTTGTCACATCTGACAGAAAGTGTCACCCAGGGACATCGCTTTCTCGGTGCGCAGTAACGGTCCGCCTGGCAGGCCGAACGCGTACACTACCGCCCTTTCACTTCAACGTCTAAATCCGGTCCGGTACCGGGTTCCCCGCGGCGGCTGCCGCGCGCCGTACCGGAACTCTCGCGAGCAGCACGAAGCCCAGAGTGAAGAAGATCACCAGGGAGATGATCGCGTCACGATAGCTGCCCGTCAGCTGATAGGCGAGGCCGAAAACAAGCGGTCCGAGCCAGCTGAGGCCCCGGTCGCTCATCTCGTACGCCGAGAAGTACTCCGCCTCCTTGCCGCGCGGCACCAGATGCGAGAAGAGCGACCTCGAAAGCGCCTGGCTGCCGCCCAGGACCAGCCCGATCGCCGCCGCGAGCCCGAAGAACCACACCGGAGAGCCCGCCGGCAGGAAGAAGCCCGCCACCAGGATCAGCGTCCACACGGCCAGCGACGCCAGAATGACCCGTTTCGCGCCATGCGTGCGGGCCAGCCGCCCCAGTAGCAGCGCCCCGGCCACCGCGAGGATCTGCACCAGCAGCACCGCGACGATCAACGTCGTCTGGTCGAGCCCCAATTCCTCGGAGCCGTACACCGACGCCTGGGAGATCACGGTCTGGATGCCGTCGTTGTAGAAGAGGTACGCCAGCAGGAACGAGAGCGTCAGCGGGTGCCGCCGCATGTCCTTGAGCGTCGCCGCCAGCCGGCGCCAGTCCGAGCCGACCGCGCCCTCGCCGCCGGGGGCGATCCGCCGGTCCCGCAGACGGCGCAGCGGCACCAGGGTGAAGGCGCCCCACCACAGACCGGCCGAGGCCAGACAGATCCGTACCGCCGCCGACTCCGACAGCCCGAACGACTCATGGTTCGTGTAGAGGACGAGATCGAGCACCAGGACCAGCGCGCCCGACGTGTAGCCGAACGCCCAGCCGCGCGAGGAGACCGCGTCACGCTCGGCGGGCTCCGCGATCTCGGGGAGATACGCGTTGTAGACGACCATCGACACCGACAGGGACGCGTTCGCGACGATCAGCAGGAACGCGCCCAGCAGATATCTGTCCCCGTCGAGGAAGAAGAACCCCAGGGTGGCGGCGGAGCCCGTGTACGCGGTCGCCGCCAGCAGCGGCTTCTTCCTGCCGGTGCGGTCGGCCCGCGCCCCGGCCAGCGGCATCAGCACCACCGCCAGGACCACCGAGACCGACACCGCGTACGGGAAGACCGAGCCCGCGCGCACCGGAATGCCCAGGGGATGGACGAATCCGTCGGCGTCCGCCGCCGCCTTCGCCACCGACGTCAGATAGGGCCCCAGGAACACGGTGAGGACGCTCGTCGAGTAGACGGAGCAGGCGAAGTCGTAGAAGTACCAGCCGCGCTGTTCGCGTCCGCGCTGCTCCGTGCTTTCTGTCGGTACGGCCACCCCGGCGGCCATCAGCGCCCCCTCGCTCGTCCTGCGGTGCGCGGGCACGGGTCAGACCCAGACCCCCCGGTCGGTGAGCACCGTGCGCAGTGTCTCCAGATGATCGGTCATGATGCCATCGACGCCGAGGTCCAGGAGGGCTCCCATCCGAACCGGGTCGTTCACCGTCCAGACATGCACCTGAAGCCCCCTGCGGTGCGCCGCCCGGACGAACTCGTGGTCCACCACCCGGATCCCGCCCCGCGCCTCCGGCACCTGGGCGCAGACCGCGCCCGCCCGTACCGGCCCCGGAATCCCGGCGGAGCGCAATCGCAGCCCCAGCACGCCCCGCACCCCGTACGAGGTCGCCAGCCGGGGGCCCGCGAGACGTGCGGCCCGCGCCACCCGGCCCTCCGAGAACGAGCCGACGCACACCCGGTCCCACAGTCCGGCCCGGCGCACCAGATCCACGAGGGGCGTCAGCGCGGACTCCGCCTTGAGATCGACGTTCCAGCGGGCAGCGGGAAACTCCTCCAGCAGCTCCTCGAAGAGCGGCAGCGGCTCCCTGCCCGCGACCCTGGCCCGCCGCACCTCGCTCCAGGACAGTTCACGGATCCGGCCCCGAGCGTCGGTCACCCGGTCCAGCGTCGCGTCGTGGAAGGCGACGAGCCTGCCGTCCGCCGTGGTGTGCACATCCGTCTCGAAGTAGCGGTAGCCGAGAGCCGCCGCCCGGCGGAAGGCGGCCGCGGTGTTCTCCAGCCCGTCCGCCGTGCCGCCGCGGTGGGCGAACGGCAGGACCGAGGGATGGTCCAGATAGGGATGCGGAGGGCGTCGCGTGCGAGTCACCGACGCAGTATCGCCCGCCGGGGTGTCCCGGCGGCGACCACCGGGTTGCCGCCGCCCTCACCGGAGACGGCGAACACCCGCAGGAACAGCTGGGCCAGCGGCCCGATCGCCAGCGCGTACGCGACCGTGCCGACGCCCACCGACCCGCCCAGCAGGAACCCGGTCCCCACCACGGCCACCTCGATGCCCGTACGGACCAGCCGGATCGAGCGGCCCGTGAGGCGGTGGAGCCCCGTCATCAGACCGTCGCGCGGCCCCGGACCGAAACGCGCCGCGATGTAGAGGCCCGTCGCCACCCCGTTCAGCACGATGCCCGCGACCATCACCGGGATCTGCGCGGCCAGTCCGCGTGCGTCCGGGACCAGGGCCAGCGTCCCGTCCATCGCCACGCCGATCACGAAGACATTGGAGACCGTGCCGAGTCCGGGCCGCTGCCGGATCGGGATCCACAGCAGCAGCACCACCGCGCCGACGATGATCGACACCACGCCGATCGTCAGCCCGGAACGCTCGGACAGCCCCTGGTGCAGCACGCCCCAGGGCTCCAGTCCGAGACCGCCGCGGACCATGAGCGCCGAACTCGCCCCGTACAGCGCCAGCCCGGTGTACAGCTGGAACAGCCTGCGCGTCAGATGCGCGGACCCGGAAGAGTTCACAGACGGCACAGACGGCACAGACGGCACAGACGGCACAGACGGCACAGGCAGAACAGACGGCACAGGCCGCACAGCCCGCGCGGTCTGCGGAGTCCGCGCATCTCGCGGTGATCCTCCGGAGTCCGGAGGGCTCGGCGGTTTCGGGGATCCCTGGTCCTCCGCGGACTCCGTGTCTGCCACCGTGACGCTCCCTCTCTGGCGATAGTGGACTGGCCCATGACACTCTGTGGCTACGGAACCAGGGGCAACCATGGCCAATTCAAGGAAGGTGGACTGATTTCTATGAGTCGTTGGACCTCGGCGGTGGGTGCGGCGCAGCTCGCCCGGCAGCTCACCGCCCAGCAGCCCCGCCCGGCCGGACCCGGCACGCGCAGACCGCCCGCCTACCGCGCCCTCGCCGACGGCATCCGGCTGCTCGTCCTCGAAGGCCGGGTCCCGGTCGCCGCTCGCCTCCCCGCGGAACGGGAACTCGCGCTGTCGCTCTCCGTCAGCCGTACGACGGTCGCCGCCGCGTACGAAGCGCTGCGGACCGAGGGCTTCCTCGAATCGCGCCGGGGAGCGGGCAGCTGGACCGCCGTGCCGGCCGGGAACCCGCTGCCCGCGCGCGGACTGGAACCCCTGCCCCCCGAATCACTCGGTTCCATGATCGACCTGGGCTGCGCGGCCCTGCCCGCGCCCGAGCCCTGGCTCACCCGCGCCGTACGGGGAGCGCTGGAGGAACTGTCGCCGTACGCCCACACCCACGGCGACTACCCGGCGGGCATTCCGGCGCTGCGCCAGATGCTCGCCGACCGCTACACGGAGCGCGGCATCCCCACCATGCCCGAGCAGATCATGGTCACGACGGGGGCCATGGGCGCCATGGACGCCATCTGCCATCTCTTCGCCGGGCGCGGCGAGCGCATCGCCGTCGAGTCGCCTTCGTACGCCAACATCCTCCAGCTGATGCGCGAGGCCGGGGCCCGTCTGGTGCCGGTCGCCATGGAGGAAGGGCTCGGCGGCTGGGATCTGCCCCGCTGGCGGCAGGTGCTCAGGGACGCGGCGCCCCGGCTCGCCTATGTGGTGGCGGACTTCCACAACCCCACCGGCGCGCTGGCCGACGAGGACCGCCGCCGCCGCCTCGTGGACGCGGCACGCTCGGCCGGTACGGTCCTGGTCGTCGACGAGACCATGGCCGAACTGCATCTGGACGACGGGATCGAGATGCCCCGGCCCGTCTGCGCCTTCGACCCGGCCGGCAGCACCGTTGTCACGGTCGGGTCGGCGAGCAAGGCGTTCTGGGCCGGGATGCGCATCGGCTGGGTGCGGGCGGCCCCCGATGTGATCCGCTCCCTCGTCGCCGCCCGCGCCTACGCCGACCTCGGCACCCCGGTGCTGGAACAGCTCGCGATCCACTGGCTGATGCGGACCGGGAGCTGGGAGGAGGCCGTCTCCGTCCGGCGCGTCCAGGCGCGCGAGAACCGTGACGCGCTGGTGGCGGCGGTGCGGCGGGAGCTGCCGGAGTGGCGGTTCGCCGTGCCCGGGGGCGGCCTCACGCTCTGGGTGCGGACCGGGGGGCTTTCGGGCTCCCGGCTCGCCGAGGTCGGGGAGCGGGTGGGCGTACGGGTGCCGTCCGGTCCGCGGTTCGGGGTCGACGGGGCCTTCGAGGGCTTCGTGCGGCTGCCGTTCACGGTCGGGGGGCCGGTCGCGGAGGAGGCGGCCGTCCGGCTGGCGGCGGCGGCCCGGCTCGTGGAGACGGGAGCGACGACCGGGACGGAAGCGCCGCGCACCTTCGTCGCGTGACGGCGTCCCGCACCCTGGTGACATGACGCCGGTGCGGCGGGGCGTCGCGTGACGGGAAGCGGCCGCCCGTTCTCGCATGGGCGACCGCTTCTCGCGACTATCTGATCTGTCCTGTTTGTCGGGTTTCTTGTGCTGGTGATGCCGGGTGCCGTCAGCCGTCAGCCGTCAGCCGGTACCGGGGCGGTGGTGGCCGTGTCCGCCTCGTCGGGCGTCCCGACCGGTTCGGGTTCCCCGGTGATCCGCTGCAGCCGTGGGGGCAGCAGTTCCAGCACGGCCCGCCGGTGCCCCTCGCTGGTGGCGTCGTCGTACGGGTCCGGGGTCGCCGGCACCTGAAGCCTGAGCACCGGCCCGTTGCCCAGCCGGGCGTAGCCGCGGCCCGGCGGGACGTCGGGCGTCGGGGTGGTGTGCGGGGCCGCCCCGAGCACGGCCGCGACCTCGTCGAAGCCGACGGACCCGAGGACCACCCGGGCGCGGGTATGGGTCCGTACGACCTCGGTGAGCATGTCCAGGCTGTCGAACTGCTCGGCCACCACCACCGTGACATGCGCGGCCCGGCCATGGCGCAACGGCACCTGGAGCAGTTGCTGGGGATCGGTGTGCCCGTCGGCCGCCGCCAGATGCCCGAGGATGCTCGGCCTGTCCACCAGGATCCACAGGGGCCGCTTGGTGTCTTCCGGCGAGGGGAGCCCGGCCTGCCGGGCACGGTTCGCGGCGATCAGCCGCCGTTCGGTCTCGTTCGCCGCCCACTCCAGACTCGACAGCGCGCCGGCCAGCGCGCATTCGACGGCCAGGACGCCCGAGCGCCCGGTCAGACACGCGTACTCGCCGGTTCCGCTGCCCTCCACGATCAGCACGTCCCCATACGGGAGCGCCTGCAGGGCGATCGAGCGCAGCAGGGTCGTGGTGCCGCTGCCGGGTTCACCGACCGCCAGCAGATGCGGCTCGGTGGAGCGGTGACCGGTGCGCCAGATCACCGGAGGCGCGTCACGGGTGACCGCGCCCTCGGTCACGGGCACGGTGCGCTGCACCGCTCCGGCGTCGGTGAAGCCCAGCACGGTCTCGCCGGGGACGGTGACGAAGCGCTGGGCGGCGACGGAGGTGGGCAGCGCGGCCAGAACGCTCATCACGAGCTGGTTCCCCTCCTCGTCCCAGGTGAAGCGGTACTCGCGGCCCCGGCCCGACTTCGCGTGCAGCAACTGCTCGATGCGGGCTCTGGACTCCGCCTCACCGTCCGTGAAGTACGCGGGGTACGTGATGCGCAGCCCGGTGAGCCGGCCGCTGTCGTCGAACGTGGGGTCGGTGAAGGCGCTGGTCCACTCGCCGCCGTGGGTGAAGACCGGAGCCGGGTCCTCGGGAACGGAGAAGTAGGGCACCAGGGCTTCGTAGATCGACTGGAGGCGTCCGGCCTCCGCTTCGTCGGGACCGGTCTGGACCGGTGTGCGCACGCGCCCCTTCCAGGCGGCCGCGCCCATCAACGCGATCAGGGCCGTGAGGGGCCCGTACGGGATGAACGCGACCACCAGGACGCAGGCCGCCACCGTGAAGAGCGTGGGACCACGCTTCTCCTTCGGGGTGTCGGCCCACTTCTGCCGGGCGATGCCCGCCAGCTGCCGCAGACCACGGGCGATCGTGATGAGCGGATGGAGGACATCGGTGGCGCTGTCGGCGGCCGTGCGCGCGATCTCCCGGCCTCGGGCGATCTGCGCGGTTCCGTTGCTCAGAATGCGGGGGAGAGGTCGCCGGCCCACATCGTTCTCCTGGAGGTGCTGAGGCTGGGTGTGCGGGAATAGCGGGAAAAGGGGGCCGGGGTCAGAACTTGATCCCGCCCAGGAGGCTGGCGAGGCTCTGGCTGCCGGCCGTGATGCTGGGGGCGATGGCGGTGCCCGCCAGGAAGAATCCGAAGAGAGCGCATGCGAGGGCGTGGGACGCCTTGAGGCCGTCCTTCTTGAAGAACAGGAAGACGACGATCGCGAGCAGGACCACGCCTGAGACGGACAGGATCATGAGTGGTTCTCCTGGTTGAGGGGACAGTCACCATGAGTACTTCCAACCTCACCGGAGGTACATATGTGATTAAAGGTGCAAATGGGTGAAAATTCTGTATTTTCACTGCACTGGGGGAAGGCCGGCGGTGCCCCGAGGGGCACACATCGCGGACGCGGGGCACAGTGCCTCACCGTCGACTTTCCGGTTTCCGGTGTACGTCCCCGACGTGTCGACGCACGCCGGGTCCGGTCGACGTGCCACGACGGAGGGCCTTCCGCGTATCACGCGGAAGGGGGGTGGGGCGTCCCGGTGCGGCACATGTCCACCTGCGGGTGATCTTGGCTGCGGGCGCCGCGACCCCGTACGTTCACCGGCAGTACCCTGTCCGGTACTCGTACGGCTGTTCCCGCCGCACGCCCAGGCCATTGCCGTGAAACGCGCAGCGAAAGGCGGTCCGACCATGAACGAGGACCCCGATCCCGAGGTGATCGAACTCGCGACGAAGGTCTTCGACCTGGCGCGCCGGGGAGAGGCCGAGGCCCTTGCCGCGTACGTCGACGCCGGAGTCCCGGCCGACCTCACCAATGACCGCGGCGACACCCTCGTCATGCTCGCCGCCTATCACGGCCACTCCTCCTCGGTGGCGGCCCTCCTCGACCGGGGTGCCGACCCGGACCGTCCCAACGACCGGGGCCAGACGCCGCTCGCCGGCGCCGTCTTCAAGGGCGAGGACGACGTCATCCGCGTTCTCCTCGACCACGGAGCCGATCCCTCCGCCGGAACTCCGTCCGCCGTGGATACCGCGCGGATGTTTGGGAAGACAGAGCTACTGAAGCTGTTCGGCGGTCCCTGACCGAGACCGTCGGCACACGCAGGCAGGCACCCCGCGACACCTCCCGCAGGTCAGGGGGAGGGGACGTCGTAAATGTGGTCGCGGTGGCGATATGGGTGGGTCATCATGACGTCGGGCCCTGTCCTGGACATCACCGGGAGTTCCCCTGGGGTCCACCGACGAGAGGCGAACAACATGGTCTACACCAAGCGGGCGACGCGGATCACGACGGGCGGCACGTCATGCTGCTGCGCGGCCTAGACATTCCCAGTCCCCGGTCGCGTCGAGAGCTTGATGTGAGGCTGTCCCCATGTTCGATCCAGTCATAGCGCCGAGCGGTACGCTGCTCGGCCTGCTGCAGCGGGGCCGCGGCGACGGCACCCTGCACGCGCTGGCAGCGCCACGCGCGGAAGCACTCGCCGTACTGAACCACTGCGTCCTGAACGACCCCCGTCACGACTGGCAGGTCGAGAACCGCTCCCTCTACTACGCCCGCCTCTACCTGGATCTCCGCGGCGGTCTGGAGGAGATCGAACGGCACCTGTTCGACACCGACGACCACCTCGACACCGACGAGGCCCGGACCGGCCTCGCGCTGGCGGTGCTCGGCCACCTGGCCGCGTACGGCAGACAGGACGCCCTGGTGATCCTGCGCCGCTACGCCGCCGGCGGCTCCAACTGGGCGTGGGCACTGGACGAGCTGGCGCTCCGCGACGACGACGCCGGTCTGCGCTCGCTCGCCGCATCCGTACTCGCCAGATTCCCGGCCACCCCGGAAGGCGAGGCGGACCTGGCCGCGACCGTACGGGACGCCTTCGAGCCACGGCCGTGGCGGCTGTGGGCCGACGACCCGCGCGAGACGGTCGGCGCCCGGGTGCGCGCCGCACGGGAAGCCGGCTCCTTCGACCGCTGGCAGCGGCAGATGCGGCCGACCGGGCCACGCCCCGGCTGGAGCGTCCAGGCCGTCTTCGACTGGGCCGACCAGGGCGTCGAGCGGGGCACGGCACTCCATGTGCCCGCCGCCCGCTGCCTGTCCGCGGTCGCCGGCGAGCACGACCGGCCGGCCATCGTGGCCGCCGCACGCGCGGGGAACGACGGCGCGCGCTGCGCCGCCCTGCACTATCTCGCCGAGTCGCGTGACCCCGTCGTCCTCGATCTGATCGAGGAAGCCGTCTCCATGGGCACCCGGACCGTCGCCGACGCGGCGATCTCCGCTTTCGAACGGATGTGCGGCGATGAGGCCGTCGACCGCGCCCGCGGCTGGGTGCACCGGCCCGACGCGCTCGGCGCGTCCGCGGCCGGGGTGCTCGCCTGCCGGGGCACGGCGAATGACGCCCATCTCGTGCTCGGGGCCCTCCGCGAGACCGTCCGGTCCGACGGGCCGGACGCACCGCTCCTGTGGACACTCGTGGACGGGACCGGCCGCCTCGGGATCGCCTGTGCCGCGCCCGTACTGCGCCATGTGTACCGGGAGACCGCCTCGTCCCAGCTGAGAGGCCGGGCGGCCCGCGCGCTGGCCGCCGCCGACGCCTCCTTCGCCACCGGATTCGCCGTCGAGTGCCTGTGGGACTGCGAGGAGACCACCAGAGAGGTGGCCGCGCTGCACGCCGAGACCGGTGATGTGCGGGTCGCCGAACGCCTGCGCCGACTGGCCGCGGACCCGGCCGAGGAGGCCGAGGTGCAGACGGCGGTACGCAGCAGGATGGGCCCGGACATGCCGGCCGTCTGACGCGGGGAACCCCCTCATCCCCGCGCCGGACGGCGCGGCAGCAACGGCCCGCGAGCCCGGATGTGTCCGGTGCCCCCTGCCCGGGGTGCCGGATTACCTCGGGTGCCGGACGCGCCGGGAGGCGGACGCGTGCCGGGCGCGCCGGTGATGGGCCCGTGCGGATCGGCGGCGCGGCCCTCTGCCGTTGGCGCCGGACCTGCCCCGGACAGACCTCCGGGTGGCCGGTCTCGGTGCTCGCTCACCGAAGGCGTCGGCGGGCCGCCGGGACGTGCCGGGGGCGGAAGGCGGAGCCGGGCCGCCCCGGCCCCACATGACCCGCTCCGGGCCGTGCCCGGAGCGGCCGGAATCCACCTGGACCACGCCGGTCGCCGCCCGTCCTCTGCCTCGTCGCGGGAGGCCGCGACCGAAGGCACACGCGCCACGGTCGCGGTGCCACGGGCGTCCGGGGCCCGTCACCACGCCGCGCGCGGGGTGCGTTGATCTGGGGCGTAGGGGCGTAGGGGCGTAGGGGCGGACGGTCGGCTGCCGGGACCTTGAGGGGCTCCGCTGCCGCAGATGAGGGCGGCACGCCCTCGCTCGGGCCGGGGATCACCGCGCCGCCGCGGTACGCGCGGAATCCGGCGACCGACATCCGGACCGCCGCGCGGACCTCGCCCCGCGCACCCCCCCGGCCCACCGCGCCGGACACGGGCGCGGACGCGTTCGTCACCGGGCCACCGGACGTTCCGCTTGCCAGAATGGCGTCATGAGCGGGCGCTGGGAGTTCTGGATCGACCGTGGCGGAACCTTCACCGACATCGTGGGCAGACGCCCCGACGGGCGGCTCGTCACCCGCAAGCTGCTCTCCCACCATCCCGAGCGCTACCGTGACGCCGCCGTCGCCGGAATCCGCCTTCTCCTCGGCCTCGGCCCGGACGAGCCCGTACCGGCCCACCGGGTCGACAGCGTGAAGATGGGCACGACCGTCGCCACGAACGCCCTGCTGGAGCGGCGCGGCGAACCGACCGTACTCGTCATCACCGAGGGCTTCCGGGACGCCCTCCGGATCGCGTACCAGAACCGCCCCCGCATCTTCGACCGACGGATCGTGCTCCCCGAAGCGGTGTACGAGCGGGTGGTCGAGGTCCCCGAACGCGTCGACGCCCACGGCACCGTCGTCCGGCCGCTCGATCTGCCCGCCGTCACCGAACGGCTCGCACAGGCCCGCGCCGACGGCTACCGCAGCGCAGCCGTCGTCCTCATGCACGGCTACCGCCATCCGGGTCACGAGACCCGGATCGCCGAGGCCGCCCGCCGTCTCGGCTTCACCCAGGTCAGCTGCTCCCACGAGGTCAGCCCGCTGATCAAACTGGTTCCGCGCGGGGACACCACCGTCGTGGACGCCTATCTCTCGCCCATTCTGCGGCGGTACGTCGACGAGGTCGCGGCCGAACTCCGGGGCATCCGCCTGATGTTCATGCAGTCCAACGGCGGGCTCCGCGAGGCCGCTCACTTCCGTGGCAAGGACGCCGTGCTCTCCGGCCCGGCCGGCGGCGTCGTCGGTATGGCCCGGACCGCCGGACGGGCCGGATTCGGGCGGGTCATCGGCTTCGACATGGGCGGCACCTCGACCGATGTCTCGCACTACGCGGGCGAGTTCGAACGCGAACTGGGCACACAGGTCGCCGGAGTGCGGATGCGCGCGCCCATGATGAACATCCACACCGTCGCCGCGGGCGGCGGCTCCGTGCTCCACTTCGACGGCCGCCGCTACCGCGTGGGCCCCGACTCGGCCGGGGCCGACCCCGGCCCCGCCTGCTACCGCCGTGGCGGCCCGCTCACCGTCACCGACGCCAATGTGATGCTCGGCCGCGTCCAGCCCGCGTACTTCCCCGCGGTCTTCGGCCCCGACGGCGATCAGCCGCTCGACGACGGGATCGTCCGCGCGCGGTTCACCGAACTCGCCGACCGCGTACGGGAGGAGACCGGAGACCGGCGCACCCCGGAGGAGGTCGCCGCGGGCTTCCTGGAGATCGCCGTGCTCAACATGGCGAACGCGGTCAAGAAGATCTCCGTGCAGCGCGGCCACGACATCACCCGCTACGCCCTCAACTCCTTCGGCGGCGCGGGCGGCCAGCACGCGTGCGCGGTCGCCGACGAACTCGGCGTCAACACCGTCATCGTCCCGCCGCTGGCCGGGGTGCTCTCCGCGTACGGCATCGGCCTCGCCGACGCGACCGCCATGCGGGAGCGGTCCGTCGAGGCGGAACTGAGCCGGGAGACCGCCGACAGGGTACGCGCGCTCTGCGGCGAAGTGGCCGACCGCACCCGCGCCGAACTCCGCTCCGACAACATCCCGGACGCGTCGATCACCACCCACGCGCGCGTGCTCCTGCGGTACGCGGGCACGGACGCGAGCCTCCCCGTACCGCTGGCCACGGCCGCCGCCATGAAGGACGGCTTCGAGTCGGCCCACCGCGCCCGGTACGCCTTCACCATGGACAAGCCGCTCGTGGTCGAGGCCGTGACCGTGGAGGCGGTCGGCACGGCCTCGGAACACGGCGCGCAGGTCGGCGAAGAGGCACGGGGACTCGCGGATGACGGGACCGCGGACGAGCACGGCGGCGGTGACACCGAGGGCGGTACCAGCGGCGGCGGGCGCGGCGGCAGCGGTCCAGGTGGCCGTGTAGCCGGCAGCGTTGCAGGCGGCGGTGGCGAGTTCACGCCACGCGCCCGCGTGCCGATGTTCGTGGCCGGCGCACGCCAGGAGGTCCCCCTGTACCGGCGCGGCGATCTGGCGCGAGGCAACGGCGTGGCCGGCCCGGCGATCATCGCCGAGGCCGACGCCACCACTGTCGTCGACTCCGGCTGGCGCGCCGACGCGGGCGACGGCGGGCATCTGCTGCTGACGCGGACCACGGCCCGCGCGAGCAGGGTCGCCGTCGGCACCGAAGTGGACCCGGTCCTTCTGGAGGTCTTCAACAATCTCTTCATGGCCGTCGCCGAGCAGATGGGCGTGCGCCTGGAGAACACCGCGCACTCCGTCAACATCAAGGAACGCCTCGACTTCTCCTGCGCCCTCTTCGACGCCGAGGGCAATCTGATCGCCAACGCGCCCCATATCCCCGTGCACCTCGGCTCGATGGGCGAATCGATCAAGGAGGTCCTGCGCCGCAACGACGGCACGCTCCGGCCGGGTGATGTGTACGCGATCAACGACCCGTACCACGGCGGCACCCATCTGCCCGACGTCACGGTGGTGACCCCCGTCTTCGACGGCGACGAGCTGCGCTTCCTGGTGGCCTCGCGCGGCCACCACGCCGAGATCGGCGGCATCACCCCCGGCTCGATGCCCGCCTTCAGCACCACGATCGACGAGGAGGGCGTGCTGTTCGACAACTGGCTGCTCGTACGGGACGGGCGGCTGCGCGAGGAGGAGACGCGGGAACTGCTGACCGGCGCTCCGTATCCCTCACGCGCTCCCGAGGTCAACATCGCCGATCTGCGCGCCCAGATCGCCGCCAACGAGAAGGGCATCGCCGAACTGCGCGGCATGGTCGACCGGTTCGGCCTCGACGTCGTGCGGGCCTATATGCGGCACGTGCGTGACAACGCCGAGGAATCCGTCCGCCGTATCGTCGCTCGGCTGAGCGACGGCGAGTACCGGTACGAGACCGACAGCGGCGCGGTCGTCCAGGTAACCGTGACCGTGGACCGTACCGAGCGCGGCGCCGTACTCGACTTCACCGGCACCTCGCCCCAGCAGCCCGGCAACGCCAACGCGCCCACCTCCGTGGTGATGGCCGCCGTGCTCTACGTCTTCCGGACCCTGGTCGACGAGGACATCCCCCTCAACAGCGGCTGTCTGGAACCCCTGACGGTCCGGGTGCCGGAGGGCTCCATGCTCGCGCCCGTCCACCCGGCGGCGACCGTCGCGGGCAATGTGGAGACCTCACAGGCCGTCACCGGAGCGCTGTACGCGGCCCTCGGCGTCCAGGCCGAGGGCTCCGGCACCATGAACAATCTGACCTTCGGCAACGACCGGTTCCAGTACTACGAGACGATCGCCAGCGGCTCCGGCGCGGGCGACGGCTTCGACGGAGCGGACGCCGTGCAGACCCATATGACCAACTCCCGCCTCACCGATCCCGAAGTGCTGGAGTGGCGCTTTCCGGTGCGCGTGGACTCCTTCTCCGTACGCGACGGCAGCGGTGGCACGGGACGGTGGCACGGCGGCGCCGGAGTCGTCCGCAGGATCCGCTTCCTGGAGCCGATGACCGTGGCGCTGCTCACCGGCCATCGGCGGATCGCGCCGTACGGGATGGCGGGCGGCGGGACCGGCGCACTCGGCGAGAACCGGGTCGAGCGGGCCGACGGCGGTGTGACGCGCCTGGACGGGACCGACTCGGTGGAGATGGGTGTGGGCGATGTGCTGGTGGTGAGCACACCGGGCGGCGGAGGGTACGGAGCGCCGACACGATAGCCCGCGCCGCGCGCAACCCTTGGCCCCGACGCCCCGACGCCCCGACGCCCCGACGCCCCGACGCCCCGACGCCCCCGCCGTCGTACGGCGCACGGTCGCGCGGCCCGCGCGACGGCCCCGGTGCGCCCGGTGCGCCCGGTGATCCTGGTGTCCCCGGCCTCACCCGGCGCGAGCGCACCGCCCCGACGCCCGCCGCGGCGCTCAACGCACGGCCACGAAGCGCACCGGGGTGCCCGGCGCCGCCTGTGCCGCCGCCGCGAGATCCGCCTGGTCGACCACCGCGATCACCGGGTAGCCGCCGGTGGTGGGATGGTCGGCGAGGAAGACGACAGGGCGGCCGTCCGGCGGCACCTGAACCGCTCCCAGCACCATGCCCTCGCTGGGCAGCTCGCCCGTCAGAGCCCGCTCCAGCGCGGGTCCCTCGGTGCGCAGCCCGATACGGTTGCTCGCCGCCGAGACCCGGTATCCGCCCGAGAGGAGAGCGCGCGGAGCGGCCTCGGTGAACCAGTCCGCGCGCGGCCCGAACCGTATCCGCAGCACCAGACCCGAAGGCGGCCCCGGCCACGGCACCCCGTCGCCCACCTGGGGGTGCGGTCCTTCCGCTTCCCCGAGCGGCAGCACGGCGCCGTCCGCGAGCGGCGGCGGGCCGAGCCCCGACAGCAGATCGGTGGAGCGGCTGCCGAGCACCGGATCGACCGTGATTCCGCCCGCGAACGCCAGATAGGCGCGTACGCCGTAGGCAGCCCGCCCGGCATCGATGAGCGCGCCGGCGGCGACCCGCACGGGCGCGCCCCACGCCACCGGCCGTCCGTCGACGGTGACAGGGCACGGAGCTCCGCCGACGGCGACGGTCACCGCGTGCCGGGGCCGGACGGCACAGCCGCTCAGCGTCGTCTCCAGGACGGCCGCGCTCTCCGGATTGCCCACCAGGCGGTTGACGAGGCGAGCGGCCGGCCGGTCGAGGGCCCCCGAGCGGGGCACCCCGAGATGGGCGTGACCGGGCCGCCCCAGATCCTGCACGGTGGTCAGCGAGCCGGCCCGTACGACCGCGATGGCCCGGTCCGTCATGAGCACACCGGCACGAAGCGCACCCGCGTCCCCGGAGTGAGCAGCGCGGCGGGCTCACGCGCCGGATCCCACAGTGTCGCGGTGGTGCTGCCGATCAGCTGCCATCCGCCGGGGGAGGAGCGCGGATACACTCCGCTGTACGGTCCGGCGAGCCCGAGCGAACCCGCGGGGACCGAGGTGCGCGGGGTGGACCGGCGCGGCACCGCGTACCGCTCCGGCAGTCCGGTCAGATAGCCGAAGCCGGGAGCGAACCCGCAGAAGGCCACGCGGAATTCCGCCGCCGAATGAAGGGCCACGACCTCGTCCTCGGAGACCTCCCAGAGCGCGGCGACATCCGCCAGATCGGGCCCGTCGTACCGCACGGGCAGATCGATCGTGTCCTCCACGCGCGCGTGGAGGGGCGGAATCTCCCACTCCAGCAGTTGCCGGGCCAGCCGTTCCGGCTCGTCCAGCCCGTCGAGCAGTACGGTCCGGGCGGCCGGCACGATCTCCCGGACCGCCGGGAGGCCGCCTTCGGCGCGACGGCGCAGCAACTCGGCGTGCAGCGCTCCGGCCTCCTCCCCGTCCGCCAGCTCGACGAGCAGAGCCCGGTCGCCGGCCGGTAGTGCTCTCATACGAACGCCTCCACCCGCACGCCCGCGCTCTCCAGCCCCCGGCGCACCTGGCGCGCCAGGGCCACGGCCCCCTCGGTGTCGCCGTGCACACACAGGGACCGGGGGCGCACCGGCACCGGTCTGCCGCAGCGCGAGGTGACCACCCCGAACCGGGCCATGCTGACGGACCGTTCGACGACCGTGGCCGGATCCGTGAGCACGGCCCCCTCCTGACCGCGCGGCACCAGGACCCCGTCCGGGGTGTACGCGCGGTCCGCGAACGCCTCGGTGATCACCGGCAGTCCCGCCTTCTCCGCGATGGCGTGCAGCTTCGAGCCGGGCAGCCCCAGCAGCGGGAGCCGCTCGCCCGACATCAGCACACCGTCGACGACGGCCGCCGCCTGCTCCTCGTCCCGCACCACCCGGTTGTAGAGCGCGCCGTGCGGCTTGACGTACGAGACGCGGGAACCGGCCGCCCTGGCGAAGATCTCCAACGCCCCGATCTGGTAGGCGATCTCGGCCGCCAGCTCATCGGGCGGCACGTCCATGGGCCGCCGCCCGAAGCCCGCGAGATCGCGGTAGGAGACCTGCGCGCCTATCCGGACCGACCGTTCGGCCGCGAGCCGGCAGACCCGGCGCATGGTGGGCGGGTCCCCCGCGTGGAAGCCGCAGGCCACATTGGCGCTGGTGACGACGGACAGCAACTGTTCGTCGTCGGTCAGCCGCCAGCGACCGAAGCCCTCTCCGAGGTCGGCGTTGAGATCGATGGACGCCCAGGTCATGAAACCCTCCTGTTCACAGCAGCTCTAGGCCCCGGGTTCTCGGGCAGACCGAGCAGCGCGAGGACAGCGAGACGGTAGCCGACGACTCCGAGCACGGCTGCGCCGCCCACGCCACAGCCGCGGGACCGGAATCCCCGATTTCGCCCTGACGCCCGCCGCGCACCGCCGGCCGGAACACGCCCACCGCCCGGCAGCCATCCCGGGGCCCCGACCGGTGACGCCTCCTACGGCCGCCGCTCCCCGGCGGTGCCGCGTATGGCCGACGGCTACCGCCCGCCGGAGCGAAGGCGGGGGGCGTGTCGCTCGGCGAGGGCGGAGCGGGTGGTGAGGGCGGCGGTGCCGCGCGAGCGCCCGGTCGCCGGACAGGCCCCCGACGGGCCCGGAACGGCCGGCCCGCCGAGCCCGATCCGATCCGAGCTTGATCTGAGCTTGATCCGGGCCCGATTTGATCTGATCCGGGCCTGATCCGATCCGGACCCGATCTCATTCGCGCCGATCCGAGGACGGGCGCGAATGAGCGCGCGGGCCCTCAACCCCCGGTGGAGCCGCCCCGCATCAGAGCGACCGGCACGGCGACCCGGGGCCTCGCCGCGGAACCGGCCGGGGTCGCTTCTGCGCCGTTTCGGCCGTTGTCAGTGCGAGGACCTAATCTGTGCCATGTGACTTCGCCTGCCTCGACGGAACGTGTTCCGCCCCAGCTCAGCGCGGGGCCGCGGCCCGCGCAGGGCCCGGCCGCCGACGAAGGGCTCGCGCGGCGGCTCCGCGCGCTCGCCTGCACCGCGCCGCTGCACGACCTGGACGCCCGGAAGGCGAACCTCGCGGGCGAGTACACGGTGTACGCGATGGCCGAAGTCGCCCTCGCCGCCATCGACCTCGTCACCCTGAACATGGACTTCGACACCGGTGCCGACCACGACCAGATAGTGGCCAGGCTCCTGCCCAGAATCGCCGCCCAGGCCCCCCGGCGCCCCGCCGCCGAGCACGAGCGCGTCGCCCGCTGGGTGCTGGAGAACCTGATCAACGTGGGCAGCGTGGACCGCGGTTTCCGCGCGGTGTACGGAACCTTCGGCCCGGACGGCGTCTACACCCGCCGCGACTACGACTTCAAACTCATCGAGGAAGTCCCCGGTTACGGCGGCAGCGTCTACCTCCGTACGACCGACGAAGCGGTCAACGTCCTGGTGGGCGCGCTCGACACCGACGTCACCAGCGCGCAGATCGCGGCCGAGGTCAAGCTGGAGGTCCTGATCAGCCGCGGCCGGCTCGCCGACGCCCAGCTCGCCGCCGAACAGGCCCGCTACCGCACGGTGCAGTACGCGGAGACACTCCGCCGGACCCTGGACGCGACCCGGCGCAACGTCCGCGCGGTGGACTGGCTGAACGCGGTGCCCGATCTGATCGCCGAGGCGCTCGACCATGTCGCCGACCGCTACCGCCACGAGAACGCGATCCTCACCAACATCCGCAAGGCCCGCGACGAGGCCGAGGACCCCGAGCACAAGCGCCGCGCCGCCGAACTGGTCGACATCGTCAAGGACTGCATCCGCCGCCACACCCAACTCCAGTCCCGCCTCCTGGAAGCCGGGCCGCTCTTCCGCGCGGAACAGGACCGCCAGGCGTTCGCCCGACCCGCCGCCCGCACCGGCCTCGACCTCTACGGGCAGCTCGTCGCGCCGCTGCTCCCGCTCCCGCTGGAGTCCGCGATCCGCGTCACCGACGCGTTCTTCGCCGACGGCACCGGCCTGCGCACGCCCTCGTCCGTCCGCGTCGGCGATCTGATCGACCTGCTCCTGACCCCGCCCATGGAGCGCGAACACCTGGGCGCGGAGATGCCCGAGCCCGATCTCATCGCCACGCCCGACGACAGCCGTTTCACCGAGAGGCAGCTGGCGAGCGCCATGGAACTCCTCGATCTGGAGCACGACGCGCCCCGCCGCCTCTCCGGCCTCCTCGCCGAGGCCCGCGACCGCGACCCGGAACTGCCCTATCTGGTGGCCCTCCTCGCCGTCCACGCGGCGAGCCCTCCGGTCGGCACGGCCTACCGCCAGGGCGAGGAGCGCCTCCTCTTCGCCGTCGACGACGGCACGGAATTGGACGACCCCGAATTCGGCGGCGCGGACCTGATCGTGGGCACAGCACTTCTGGACGCCGCGGGCATGGCCGCCGACCGTACGGAGGCGGCATGACCCCCGCCCACCCACCCCGCTCCGAAAGCCGGAACCGGAGGCGCGATCTGACGTCTAGCGCGGTCGCACCCCGCCAGCCGGCCCGCCCCGAACCCTCCTCGGGGATCCGCGTCGAACCGCCCCCGGGAAGAGCCCGTCACCCGTGCGACATCCCCGACCACCCCGCGGCGGCCCGCCCGCGCACCCGCCCCGAGGAGACCTTCCGATGAGCGACCACCCCCACACCACCCCCACCGACGCGTGGCGTGACACCGACGCCGGGGAACAGCCACCCGCCCCGCCCGCCGCCGTCACCCCCGCCGACGCCGCGGACGCCGCGCGGCTCGTCTCCTTCGGTCTCCAGCCCAAGCTGGTCCCGGCGCGCGACGCGGAGTACGCCGACCTGCTGCGCCGCTACCGCGAGGACACCGCCTTCGCCCGGCTGGCCGACGCCGTCGCCACCGGCCTCGGACTCGTCGTCCTGGAGGTGTCCACCCGCGCCGGCATGGCCCTCACCGCGGGCGAGGACTCGGTGTTCGCCGTCCGTATGGGCGACTACGCCCGCCGCGCCTCGGCCGACTCCGCGGACCGTTTCCTCCATGGCCTCGCCCATCTCGCCGTCGCCGCGATGGCGTTCCCGCGCCCGGAGGACCTCGCCGACGACGCGTACATCGGCCGTTTCACCGTCAACGGTGTCGACGCCTTCGTACGCCAGGCATGCGCCCGCCTCGAAGAGCGCGCCGACGAACAGGGCGAGAACACCGACCCCGCTACCGACGCCCCCGGCCTGGAGGCCGCCTGGCGGATCTACGCCAGGCGCAGCGCCACCGGGGCCACCAAGGACGCGCGCCGACTCGCCGGTTCCACCACCGGAATCGTCGGCAAGGCCGTCGCCTTCCTCACCGACTCCGGGTTCCTCCAGCGGACCGGCGACGACGCGGGCGGCGCGTACCGCACCACCGCCCGCTACCAACTACAGGTACGCGACATGGCGGGCAGCGCCGCCATGGCCGAACTGCTCGAACTCGGCGTCGTCCCCGTCACCGACGGCAGCGCCACCCTCCTGCCCCCGCCCGACCCGGACGACCTCGACCTCGCGGCCGACGCGGGACTGCCCTTCCACACCTGACACACGCTCCCGTCCCCGTCCCCGCCGTCCCGAGCCGCACAAACCCCCATCCGCCCTGCCGACCACGAGAGTCCGCCGCCATGTACGAGCTGTCCCGCGTTCGCCTCTACTCCATCGGGCCCGCCGGTGCGCGCTACGCCGACACCGTGCTGGACCTGCGCGGAGTCGGCGAGCCGGTGCCCCACCCCGCGCCCACCCAGGCGGAGTTCTTCGAGGAGGAACCGACCGGCCCACCGCGCCGCCCCGCACCCGCCGGCGTGCTCTTCCTGGAGAACGGCGGCGGAAAGTCCGTCCTGCTCAAGCTCATCTTCTCCGTGATGCTGCCCGGCCACCGCAACACCCTCGGCGGCGCCAGCTCCGGAGTGCTGCGCAAGTTCCTGCTCGCCGACGACTGCGGACACGTCGCACTGGAGTGGCAGCACACCCTCACCGGCGAACTGATCGTCGTCGGCAAGGTCAGCGAGTGGCGCGGTCGCCAGGTCTCCAACGACCCGCGGAAGTTCGCGGAGGCGTGGTACTCCTTCCGGCCGGGTCCGGGGCTCAGCCTCGACTCGCTCCCGGTCGCCGAATCCACCGCCGTACGCCGCACGGCAGAAGGCGCGTCCGGCGCGCAGGGCCGCCGACGTACCATGAAGGGCTTCCGCGACGCGATCACCGAGGCCGGCAAGGCGTATCCGCACCTCGACGTGGGCTGGGAGGAGATCCACGACCGCTGGAACGAGCACCTCGGAGAGCTGGGTCTGGACCCCGAACTCTTCCGCTACCAGCGTGAGATGAACGCCGACGAAGGCGAGGCCGCCGGACTCTTCGCCGTCAAGAAGGACTCCGACTTCACCGATCTGCTGCTGCGAGCCGTCACCGACACGCGCGACACCGACGGTCTCGCGGACCTCGTCAGCGGCTTCGGCAACAAACTCGGCCGCCGCGCCGAACTGACCGCGGAACGCGACTTCACCGCGGGCTCGGCCGAACTGCTCGGCCGTATCGTCGAAGCCGCCGAGATCCGCACCCGCGCCCGTGAGATCCACTCGGCCGCCGAGCGGCGCACCCGCACCCTGGCCCGCAGACTCTCCGCCCGCGCGGCCGACGAGCGAAGCCGCGCCGCCGATCTCGCCGAGCAGGTCACCGCCGCCGCGCACACCGTCACCGAGGCCGAGCGCACCCGGGACCGAGGTGCGCTCATCGCGGCCGAACTGGCCTACCGGCACGCCTCGCTGGCGCTCGCCGTCGCGGAGAAGAGCGCCGCGGCCCAGCGCCGCGAGCTGACCGAAGCACGTACGCTGCACTCCGCCTGGCAGGCGGCCGAGGCCGTGCTGCGCCACCGGGCCGCCGGTGACCGCTCCGCGCGCGTCGCCGCCGCCATCCGCGAGGCCGAACGGGACGCCGCCCCGGCGCTCGCCGCCCGAGGGCGGGCCGCGACCGACCTCGTACGCGCCCTCCACACGGCCGCCGAGGACGGCGAACGGCTCGCGAATGAACAGGAGGAGCGTTCCGCCGCCCTCCTGGAGACGGGCGAGGCGGCGCACCGCGACGCGACCGCCGCCGCGACCGAGGCCCAGCGGGCCCGCAGCGAGATCGGCCATCTGCGCCAGCGGCTGACCGAGGTCGAACAGGAGACCGCCGAAGCGGTACGGGCCGGCTGGCTCGACGACACCGCCCCCGACGCCGACCCGGCACGGGCCGCGCTCGCCGCCAGCGAATCGGAGAAGACCGCGGTCGCGGCCTGGGACGCGGCACGCGAAGCCGGGCGGACGACCGCGGAGCGCGCGAAGGAGGCCGCGGCGGCGGAGGCCCGCGCCGAACTCGCCGCGGCCCGCGCGTCGGACGCGGCGCTCGCCGCGGAGAGCGCCTACGAGGCCGAACGCCGTGCCGCGGACTCGATCGCCGAGGACGACCGTGTCACGGAGCTGCTGAGCCTGCCGCTGCCCGCCGTCGTCCCGGTTCCCGTTCCGTCACCGAGGCGGGGTACGGGGACGGACGCGTCCTCGGACGGCGACGGCGCGGCGGACGACTCGGCGCGGCCCCGCTCACCGGAGGACCCCGAGGAAAACCCCGAGCCCGACCACGGCACGGGCCCCGACCAGGGCCATGACACGGGCCCCGACCGGGGCCACCGCGCAGGCCGGGGCAATCGGACAGACCCCGAAGCGGCCCCCGACAGAGGCACGGACGGACCGGCGGACACAACGCCCGGCCCCGCTGCCCCCGGCCGCGCGGAGGAGCCGTCCCCCGGATCCGCGCGCCGCGCGGGCTCCCCCCTGCGTACCGCCGAAGGTCCCCTCTCCGCCGAGGAACTGGACCGGTACGCCGACGAACTGAGGGAACTTCTCGACCAGTACGTCGCCTCCGCCGAGCGCCGGCTCTTCGACCTGCGCACGGTCGCCGCCGACGACGCCCGGATCCTGGGCGCGCTCGGCGACGGCGGACTGCTGCCGCCCGGCCCGGACGTCCTCGCCACCGTCGAGTACCTCGGTGAGCACGGCATTCCCGCACTCCCCGGCTGGCGCTATCTCGCACAGGCGGTCGACGCCGCCGACCACGCCGCCGTCCTGGCCGCCCGTCCGGAACTGGTCGACGGCGTCGTGATCACCGACCCCGCGTCGCACCACCGCGCCCGCGAAGTCCTGAGCGCCGCCGCCCTGCTGCCCCGGTCCGCGGTCGCCGTCGGCACCGCGGCCGCGCTCCTCGCCCCGGTCCCCGCACCGGGTACTGGAGAGGCGGGCGACGCGGAGGTCTTCCTCGTACCGCCGAACCCCGCCATGCACGACGAGTACGCGGCGGACGAGGAACGGCAGGCACTCCGCGCCCGCACCGCGGCGCGGGACGAGGAGATCCGGACGCTCGCGGCCCGGCTCGCCGCCGACCGCTCCATCGGAGCCCGTCTGGGATCCTGGCGTGCCGACTGTCCGCCCGGCATGCTCGCCGAACTCGCGCGGAACGCGCGGGCGGCCCATGAGGCCGCGGAGGAGGCGCGGGCGGAGCTGGCCGAGGTCCGTACCGCACGAGCCGAAGCGGACGAAGCCGCGGCCGACGCCGCCCGGATCCGTGAGGAGCGCCAGGAGGCGGCCCAGCGCGCGCGGCGCGCCGCCGACGCCCTCGCCGGGCTCGCGTTCCGGCTCCGGGAGCGCGCGGGCTGGCAGGTGAAGCTGCGTGAACTGGCCGACGAGGCCGCCGAGTCCGAGGAGCGCGCCGCGACCTGGCTGGAACGGGCCAAGGCGGCCGATGAGGACCGCAGAGCCGCCGAGCGCGCGGGCGACGACGCACGCCGTACGGCACGGGCCCTGCGCGCCGAGCGGGCGGAGATCGCTGGCGTGCCGGAGGACCCGGCGGACGGCGAAGCGGCCACGCCGGGCGCGGCGTCACCGCGTACGGCGCTGCCCGCTCTGCGCGAGGCGTACCGCGCGGCCTCCCAGCTGTACGAGAAGGTGGGCGTTGGCGCCGACCTCCGTGCCGAACAGGCCCGCGCCGAGAGCGACGAGAGCGCCGCACTCGCCGAGCTGGACCGGCTCACCAACAAGGTCCGCACCCGTGCCGCGGAACTCCTCGAAAGCACCGACGGAGCCGACGGACCCTCGCGCCAGGCGGCGGCGGTCCGCGCGGAATCACTGGTGCAACTGCTGGAGTCGCGCGCCTCGGAGGCGAGCGAGAAGCTCGGCAGGCTCCGTGGCGAGGCCGAGCGTCTGGCTCCCTCCCCCGGCCTTCGGCACGGGGGACCCCACGGCGAGTCCCACACCGACCTCCCCGGCGAACTGGTACCCGCCGACGCCGAGCAGGCCAGAACCATGCTCCGTACGGCCACAGCCGAACTGGCCGCCCGCACAGACGCGCTGGAGACCGCCCGCGACGCCCACACCGGTCTTCTCCTGGCCCACCGGGCGGCCGAGGAGGCGGCGGGCGGCTTCGACGAGACCGCGGCCCTGCTCCGCGATCTGCTGCGGGAACAGCGGGACGAGGACGAGTCGGCGGCGGAGCCCCCCGAGCCGTACCCTGGCGGCCTCGCGGAGGCCCGCGCCTCCGCCGCCGAGGCCCGTCGCTCGCTGCGCGGCTGCGCCACGGACCTGTCCGCCGCCGAATCCGCCGTACGAGAGGCATGCGACGTTCTCGTACGGCACGCCAACTCCACCCGGTACGAGCAGGTGCGCACCCCGGCGCGCCAGCAGATCCGGGAGCTGCCGGCCGCCGCGCTGCCGGAGCACGCGGCGAAGTGGGCCGAGGCGTTCGCGCCCCGGCTGCGCGTTCTGACCGACGAACTGGAGCAGCTGGAGCGCAATCGGGAGACCATCGTCGACCGGCTGCGCGGACTGGTGGAGTCGGCGCTCACCACACTGCGCTCGGCCCAGCGGCTGTCCCGGCTGCCCGAGGGACTGGGGGAGTGGTCCGGCCAGGAGTTCCTGCGGATCCGCTTCGAGGAGCCCGACCAGGCGACCCTCGCCGAACGGCTCGGCGAGGTCATCGACGAGGCCACCCGAGCCGCCGTACGGAAGAACTCGTCGGCGGCGTACGGCGAGAGCCGCCGGGACGGCATGTCCCTGCTGCTGCGAGGGGTCCAGGCCGCCCTCCAGCCGAAGGGCGTCGCCGTCGAGATCCTCAAGCCGGACGCGGTACTGCGCGCCGAGCGCGTCCCCGTAGGACAGATGGGCGACGTCTTCTCGGGCGGTCAGCTCCTCACCGCGGCCATCGCGCTGTACTGCACCATGGCCGCGCTCCGCAGCAACGACCGAGGCCACGACCGGCACCGCCACGCGGGCACCCTGTTCCTCGACAACCCGATCGGCCGCGCGAACGCCACCTACCTCCTGGAACTCCAGCGGGCGGTCTCGGACGCGCTCGGCGTCCAACTGCTCTACACGACCGGACTGTTCGACACCACGGCACTCGCGGAGTTCCCGCTCGTCATCCGACTGCGCAACGACGCCGACCTGCGGGCGGGACTCAAGTACATCAGCGTCGAAGAACATCTGCGCCCCGGCCTGCCCCAGCAGGACCCCTCGGGCGAGACGGTCCACGGGGAGATCACGGCGACCCGCATGTTCAAACGTTCACCGACCGCCCAGGACTCCGTACCGTCGTCCCCGTAGTGCGGTGCCGGCTCTAGGGGATCCGGACAAGCGGTCCTGGATCCCGCAGAGCCGGTGACCCGCGGTCGCCTACCCGCCCCGACCCGCCGCAGACACCGCGAGCCCGGCTGGTGCTGTGGCCGGAGAGGTTTGCCGTGGGCGCGCGGCGTCCGGTGCGGTGCGGCGCAAGGCGGAGGTCCGCGGCTCGTACTCGCCGTACTCGCGCGGTCCGACAACGCGGCGTGGGGGAATCTCCCGGACCGGAGGGCCCAGTATGGGGGTAGCTCCCGGGCCGCAGGGCCCAGGGGGAGCAGGGCGTCGCGGGCCGGTGAACGTTTCCGGTCACAGCACTAGATCCGAAACTAGATCCGAACGAGAGGCCCTACGCCTCCACGCCCGAGAACCCCCCGCGCCGCTCCCGTCGCCGTATGCGAGCGCTCTGACGCGCGGCGGTCCGCGCCGCGCGCCGGGCCCGGCGCCGTTCGCGCCGGAGCCCGCGCGCGCTGCTGCTCGGCTCGGACACCACGCCGTAGCGCTGTCTCCACACCTGACGGGTCACCCAGACGTCCAGCACCGCCCAGGTCGCGACCACCGTGCTGACGACGCTGCTGAGCACCATGGGAAAGGCCAGCCACGACCCGGTGAGAGTGCTCAGAAAGGCGATCATCGCCTGAATCAGCGTCAGCGAGACTATGAGCACGGCGCGGACCGCCGCCCTGCGGACAGGATCCGCCAGGCGCCGCTTCGCTGCGGCCTCCTCCACCCAGATCTGCCGCGAAACCCGCTGGTCGTCCCCTGCCGGCGTCCCGCCACGACGTTCGTCCGTGTCCATGGTCCTCGTCACTCCCCACTCCCCACGTCCCCCATTTTTGTCCCGGCTTCAGGTTGGCTGCCCGGAATCCATCCCTTTACTCCATCACCCCTCGGGGCTCGCACCATCAGCGGGGTGCGACAGCACCGCCCCGCAGGCGGGTTGCGAAGGGACGGGCGATCCCGACAACACGGGCGAGCCGCGCAATACGGCAGGTCCCCAACAGCCCCGTACATAAGGACGAATGGTGAGCCCGGAAGATTCCCGCCGGGCCGTCTTCGGAGCGAGCGATTCCAGCCATCTCCCACCGCCCGGATAGTGACGTGTTCCCGGGTTCAGGTGGACACGCCGGGAATCTCAACACCTTGAATACCGGGACAACTTGTGATCAACGCATCATCAGTAGGCCGAAAAACATCCGGACGTGTCTTCGAGTTGTCACTGTGGCAGTAGTAGGCTCGCGCCGTTTGCTGACGGAGGAACGCCGCCCGCCGGGCGGGTCCAGCAGGGGGAGGCCATGCGCTTTCGCGGGAAGTCCATCCGCCGGAAGATCGTGGCGCTGTTGCTCGTGCCGCTCGTCTCCCTCACGGCGCTCTGGGGATTCACCACCCTGCTGACCGGCCGGGAAGCGGGTGAACTCCTCGATGTCGCATCGATGGTCGAGGACGTCGGCTATCCCGCGGCGGACGTGCTCGACTCGCTCCAGAGGGAGCGCCGTCTGTCCGTCGTCTACCTCGCCGACCGCAGGGCGTCCGGTGCCCTGCCCGAGCTGAGGGAGAGGCGGGCGGCCACGGACAAGGCCGTGGCCCTCATCAGGAAGAGAGCGTCGGCGGCGGAGGCCAGCGGCAAGATGCGCCCCGACGGCCAGCGCCGGCTGACCTCGTTCATCGAAGGATTCGAAGGGCTCGTCACCCTGCGGCGCTCCGTGGAGACCGGCACCGTCACCCGCGCCCACGCACTGGACTTCTACAACAGGATCGTCGACCCCGGCTTCACGTTCCTCGACACCCTTCACGCCATGAGCGACGCGGGAATGGAACGCGAGGGACGCGGACTGGTCGGCCTCTCCCGCGCGGCGGAGATGCTCTCCCGCGAGGACGCGCTGATCGCCTCCGCGCTGACCGCGGGCAAGCTCGGCTCCAAGGAGATCCGTCAGCTCTCCGACCTCGTCGCCAACCGCAAGCTGTACTACCAGATCCATCTCGAAGCGCTGCCCGCCAGAGAACGCGGCATCTACGAGCAGTTCTGGGCCAGCCCCGAGACCGCGCCCCTGCGCGACACCGAGGAACGCCTCATCACCAAGGGCCCGGTCAAGAAGGCGAGCGCCTCCGACGTCCAGGAGTGGCAGTCGGCCGCCACCCCCGTGATCGACGAACTCCGCCGCGAGGCCCAGGCCGCCGACGAGCGCCACCAGGACCGCGTCGACCCCACCGCGTTCGCCGTCTACGTCAAGGCGGGCGTCGCCGGTGTGCTGGGCTTCCTCGCCCTCCTCATCTCGATCATCGTCTCCGTACGCGTCGGCCGCGACCTCGTCCGCGACCTCTCCCGGCTGCGGAAGGAGGCCCACGAGGTCTCCGGCGTACGCCTCCCCAGCGTCATGCGCCGCCTCGCCGCGGGCGAACAGATCGATGTCGAGACCGAGGCGCCGCGCCTGGAGTACGACAAGGACGAGATCGGCCAGGCGGGCCAGGCCCTCAACACCCTCCAGCGCGCGGCCATCGAAGCCGCCGTACGCCAGGCCGAGATGCGGCGCGGGGTCTCCGAGGTCTTCGTCAATCTCGCCCGCCGCAACCAGGTGCTCCTCCACCGCCAGCTCACCCTGCTCGACACCATGGAGCGCCGCACCGAGGACACCGAGGAACTCGCCGACCTCTTCCGGCTCGACCACCTCACCACCCGTATGCGGCGGCATGCCGAGGGCCTGGTGATCCTCTCGGGGGCCGCTCCCTCCCGCCAGTGGCGCAAACCCGTCCAGCTGATGGATGTCGTACGGGCCGCGGTCGCCGAGGTCGAGGACTACGAGCGCGTCGAGGTGCGCCGCCTGCCGCGTATCGGCGTCGGAGGGCCCGCGGTCGCCGACCTCACCCATCTGATCGCCGAACTCCTGGAGAACGCCACCGTGTTCTCGCCGCCGCACACCGGCGTCCAGGTGCACGGCGAACGCGTCGCCAACGGCTTCACCCTCGAGATCCACGACCGCGGGCTCGGCATGGCCCCCGAGCTCCTCCTCGACGCCAACCTCCGCCTCGCCGAGACCCCCGAGTTCGAACTCTCCGACACCGACCGCCTCGGCCTGTTCGTCGTCAGCCGGCTGGCCCAGCGCCAGAATGTACGGGTGTCGCTCCAGCCGTCCCCGTACGGAGGGACCACCGCGGTCGTCTTCATCCCCGCGACACTGCTCACCGACGCCCCGGAGACCGAGGGAACGGGCTTCCGCCTCGACCGCGACGCCGAGAACGCGACGGGACGGCGCGCGGGCGACGGGAAGCTGTCGGCGCTCGCCAAGGGGCCGGGTCGGCTGAACGGCGCGGCATCGCTGCTCGGCGGACCGGTCGAACTGGAGGGCCCGGCCGACCCGCTGGGCTTCAGCGGTGCCGAGACCCTCGGCGGCGGCCGTGGCTCCGCCGATCGACGGGACTCCCGCACCGGACCGCTCGGCGGTCCCGTGGGCGGTCCGCTGGGCAGGCCCCCAGGCGGCGGCAACCCCTTCGCCGACATCGAGGAGACCGAGAGCGAACGCGGCGGCATCTTCCGGGCCAGGACCCGCGACCGCCGTCGCCCGGCTCCGGAGGAACAGCACCAACAGGCGCTGGACCCCGCGCCCGAACGGATAGCAGGAGCCGTGCCGCTGCCCCGTCGTACCAAGCCACCCACCCTGGTGACCGACCACGGACGCCGGGTGGACGAGCCGGGCCGTACCCACCCCACCCCGGCCCCGGACCCCACACGCACACCCGAAGCCGGTGACGTGCCCACCCCGCCCGCCCTCCTCAACGGGCTGCCCCGGCGTGTCCGCCAGGCCAGCCTCGCCCCCCAGCTCAGAGCGGACACGGACACACCCGGCAACCCCGGCGGACACACGGATCAGGACCTCGAACGCGACGCGGACGAGGTACGCAGCCGCATGGCGTCCATGCAACGAGGCTGGCAGCGGGGCCGCCTCCAGAACGCGGGCGGCGCCGTTGACGCCGACCGCACCACCGGGACAGACACCGGCACCGGCCGGACCGCACCACGAACGACATCGGAGGGGGACGGTCGATGACCGCACCGCATGCCGCAGCAAACGCACTCGGCGGACGCCCGGTCGCCCAGGGCTCCGGCACACTCAACTGGCTGCTCGACGAACTGGTGGGCCGCGTCGGCAGCATCCGCAAGGCCCTCGTGCTCTCCAGCGACGGTCTCGCGACCGGCACCTCGCAGGAGCTCACCCGTGAGGACAGCGAGCATCTCGCCGCCGTCGCCTCCGGGTTCCACAGCCTGGCCAAGGGCGTCGGCCGCCACTTCGACGTGGGCAAGGTCCGCCAGACCGTGGTGGAACTGGACGAGGCGTTCCTCTTCGTGACCGCGGCCGGTGACGGCAGCTGTCTCGCCGTTCTCGCCGACGCCGACTCCGACGTCGGCCAGGTCGCCTACGAGATGACGCTCATGGTCAAGCGGGTAGGAGTCCACCTCGCCACCGCGCCCCGGACCGGTCATGCCGCCGGAGGGTGATTCCGGGTATGAGTGAGTCGACACGTCACTCCAGGCACCGGCACCACTTCTTCGACGCGGACGCGGGCCCCGTGGTCCGCCCGTACGCGATGACCCGAGGTCGTACGAGCAGTACGACCCGGCAACGGCTCGACCTGATCGCCCTGGTCGTACCGGAGCCCACGGCCGGTCACCCGGGCCATGACCAGTCGCTCTCTCCCGAGCACGTCGAAATCGTCGAGCGCTGCGGCGAAACCCCCCAGTCGATCGCCGAGCTGGCCGCCGGACTGGACCTCCCCGTCGGGGTGGTCCGCGTCCTGGTCGGCGATCTCGTCGAAGAGGAACTGGTCCACGTAACCCGTCCTGTTCCGCCGGCAGAGCTGCCGGATGTGAGCATTCTCCGCGAGGTGATCAATGGTCTTCGGGCGCTCTAGCAGCCGGAAACCCGTCGAGCCGGTGACGCTCAAAATCCTGGTCGCGGGAGGTTTCGGCGTCGGCAAGACGACACTCGTGGGCGCTGTAAGCGAAATCAGACCACTCCGCACCGAGGAGACGCTGAGCGAGGTCGGACGTCCCGTCGACGACACCGCGGGCGTCGAGAGCAAGACGACCACCACCGTCGCCATGGACTTCGGACGCATCACGCTCCGCGAGGACCTGGTGCTCTACCTCTTCGGCACGCCGGGGCAGGACCGCTTCTGGTTCCTCTGGGACGAACTCGCGCAGGGCGCGCTCGGCGCGGTGGTCCTGGCGGACACCCGCCGCCTGGAGGACTCCTTCGCGGCCGTCGACTACTTCGAGCGCCGGGGCATCCCCTTCACGGTCGCCGTCAACTGCTTCGAGGGGGCCGACCGCTTCCCCGTCGAATCCGTGCGGGCCGCGCTCGACCTCGACCCCGAAGTGCCGTTGATGCTGTGCGACGCGCGCGACCGGGAGACGGTGAAGCTGGTGCTGGTGGCGGTCGTGGAACACGCCCTCGCCCGCGTCGACGCCCAGCGCCAGCACGCGACCACCTGAACCGTCGCCCGGCCACCGCGCTGGGCGGTCTTCCGGGAAACCCCGTGACATGTCCCGGCCATGGCCCTGCCCCGGCGCGAGACCGGGCCCGGCACACACCACCTGCCCGGGGGCGGACGGCCGGGTCGGCGCAGGACGCCCCATGCCCGGACAGCACCGGAGCCGCGGCACCGTCCGAGGTGGCGCAGACGCCTCGCGGCCGCAGCGGATCCGCAGCGATGGCGTCCCTTCTCGTGGTGTAGCCGATCAAGCTGGTGGAATCCCCAGGTCGCAGCTCGAATCACCTTCGCCGGACGCCCTGTTGGCGATCACCGCGCCGTGACCAGCGGTGATCGCACGACGGCCCACAGCGGCACGTACCGGACGGCTCCGAAGCGGAGGCGACAGACCGTGATCGGCTACACCACGACAGGGGACACGACCTCCGCGGCCGCAGCGGATCCGCGACCACGGCGAATCGGCGACCACGGCGGAGGCGGCGACATCCGGATCATCCGCGCGCGTCACCCCGCGGGGACCACACCGTACGCCCGCGGGCGGCGGGACCGCCCACCTCTCCGCGACCCCCCGCTCCCGCGTGGCTTCGCCCACCCGATTCCGCCACGCCTGAACGCCGGGTCGGATACAGTCCGCGCGTGCCCAAGAACTCCCACTGCGGAAACTGCGGAGCACCGTACGGCTCCGTCTCCGACTGGCCTCGCACCTGCCCGGCCTGCGGAGAGACCGCCTACCGCAATCCGCTGCCCGTCGCAGTCGCGCTCCAGCCCGCGTACGACGACAACGGCGCCGGACTCGTCGTCATCACCCGCACCATCGAACCCCGCGCGGGGAAGGTCGCACTACCCGGTGGTTTCATCGACTTCGGCGAGGACTGGCAGCACGCGGTCGTCCGTGAACTCCACGAGGAGACCGGCATCGAGGCATCCCACGGGGACATCCGCCTCGCCGACGCGCTCAGCGCCCCAGGCGGCCATCTGCTCCTCTTCGGCCTCCTCCCCGAACGCCCCGCCGCCCAGCTCCCGCCACCGCGACCGACCAACGAGACGACGGGCTGGCACCTGCTGCACACCCCATCGGAGCTGGCCTTCCCCCTGCACACCACGGCAGTGCGCAACTGGTTCGAGGGCCGCTACACCTGACCGGGCCCCGAGCCCGCCGCCTCGCCCCGAACCCCGCTACGGCCTCGCGTCCTGTCCCCTCACCCGCACCCGCCACCTCGGCGGCCCCGCCCCGCCCCCCTTGACCTGCCTGACCACCACACGCCCGTCCACCAGCCGGCTCGCGTACCGCTCCACCTCGGCCCGAGCCCAGCCGTCGCCCGGGTCCGCGACCACCAGCCCGCCGCCCTTACGACCCGCGGCCGGAGCCCACACCTCCAGCTCCATCCGGCCATCCGCCCCCCGCACCGGAATCACCGAACCGCCGCGAGCCAGCACCGGCACCCGCGACAGCGGCGCGTCCACCAGCACCTGCCCCGGCCCGTCGTACGCCCGCTCCGTGGCCGTGTCGTACCACCGCCCCCGCGGCAGCCGCACCGCACGCCGGTCCGCGCCCCGCTCCAGCACCGGCGCGACCAGCAGCGCGTCCCCGAGCAGAAACGCGTCCTCGCACTCCCGCAGCACCCTGTCCCCGGGCGACCCCCACCACACCGGCCGGACGTACGGCGCCCCCGTATGCCGGGCCAGATGCGCGAGGGTGACGAAGTACGGACGCAGCCGCTCCCGCTCCGCGAGCGCCGCCCGCGCGTACTCCAGAACCGCCGGCCCGAACTCCCACGGCTCCCTGCGCCCCGCGTCGATCGCCGCATGCGTACGGAACAGCGGAAGATACGCCCCCAGCTGGAACCAGCGCAGATAGAGCTCAGGCGACGGACTCCCGTCGAAACCGCCGACATCGGGACCCGAGTACGGCACCCCGCACAACCCGAGCCCCAGGACCAGCGACAGCGACGCCCGCAGCCCGGGCCAGCCGGTGGACACATCGCCGGACCAGGTGCCTCCGTAGCGCTGCATCCCCGCCCACCCCGACCGGGAGAAGAGGAAAGGCCGCTCGTCGGGCCGCAGCCGCCGCAACCCCTCGTACCCGGCGCGCGCCATCGTGAGGGCGTACACGTTGTGGGCCTCACGATGATCGCCGCCCCGCCCCTCCAGCGCGTGCCGCGCCGACCGGGGCAGCGTCATATCGCCGAAGGGGGCGAAGGAGACCGGCTCGTTCATGTCGTGCCACACGCCCGAGAAGCCCTGAGCCAGCCGTTCCTCGTACAGATCCCCCCACCAGCGCCGCACCCCCGGATCGGTGAAGTCCGGATAGGCGCACTCACCGGGCCACACCTCCCCCCGCACCTCGCGCCCCCGCGTATCCCGCACGAAAGCCCCGGCCCTCCGCCCGCTCGCGTACACCGCGTCGCCGGGCTCCGCCTGCACCGCGGGATCGACGATGGAGACCAGCCGCACCCCCTCCGCACGCAACTCCTCCGCCAGCGCCGGCAGCCGGGGGAACCGCTCCCGGTCGACGGTGAAGACCCGGTGCGCGTCGTAGTGGTCGATGTCGAGATGGACCGCCGACAGCGGCAGCTCCCGCTCCCGGTAGCCCGCGACGATCCGCCGCACCTCCCGCTCCCCGCCGAAACCCCACCGGGCGTGCTGCGGGCCCAGCGCCCACGACGGCGGCACCGCCGCCGGCCCCGTCAGCCGTGACCAGCGGTTCAGCACACGCGCGGGCGTCCCCACGATCACCCAGGAGCGCAGCGGCCCGCCGTCCATCCGCAGCTCACTGGTACCCGGCCGGTCATGCCCGGACCCCGCGCCCTCCTCACCCTCCCGCAGGGTCACCCGCCCCTCCCACGAGTTGTCGTGGAAGGCGAGATGCGTCCCCGCGTCGGCGACGACCAACTGCACCGGCATGGTGATGTACAGCGGATCGTCACCGGGCCCGAACGGCCTCTTGGGGTCCGTGTTCCACAGCCGGTACGTACCGTCCCGCAGCCGCGGACCCGACGCCCGGCCGCCCAGACCGAAGAACCGCGCGTCCGCGGCGACCTCCGTCCGCTGCGTCCACCGCGCGGGCCCGCCCCCCACCGGCTCCCACCAGCGAGGCGGCAGCTCCCGGCGGAGCACCACCCCGCCCGGGGTGCGGATCTCGACCGCGCCGTTGCGGGAGACCTCCACCGTCACCCGTTCCGACACCACCCGCCAGCCGCCGTCCTTGTCCGGTTCCAGCTCGGTCCGCGGATCGGGCTCGGGAGCGGAGCCGTACAAGGCGTACGACGGCTCCGGCCCCGCACCGTCCCAGCTCAGGAACACCGCGCCGCCGGTCGCCACACGGATACGCAGCTCGGAACGGGCGAACCGGACGACACCGCCCCCGGGCAGCGGCTCCGCACCGGCGACAGGCCCCGGCACCCTGGCCCGTTCCTCCCCCCGCGCCGCCAGTCCCCGGGCGTCCGTCCGGCGCCGCCGCCACGCGGAACGCGCCGCACGCAGCCCCCGCCGCGTTCCCAGGCTCCGTACCGAACGCACCAGCTCACGACCTTCCATACGGCTCAGCCTCCCACCCGGCCGGGGGCGCCAGGGAGGCGTTCAACTGCCGTTCACCCGCCGTGCCCGACATATGGCCGAGTCCGACCGTACGAGGAGTGCTGCGGAGTGCTCTGGTGCGAAAGACGATCACATGGCATCGTCCGTGTCAGTCGCGTCCTCCGCGCACCCGCTCCGCGCGGTGCCCCGCGAAGACCACAGACACCGAGCAGAGCCCCGCAGGACCGGATGTCAGGGTCTGGTCAGGGCCGCGGGGCCCGGAGAATCACCACGGGAGCCACACTGTGACCTCAGCGAACACCGCGAACCCGGCCGACTCGACGGCGAACCCGGCCCCCCTGTGGCAGCCGGACGCCGACCGGGTCGCCTCCGCGAGGATCACCCACTTCCAGCGCTGGGCCGCCGAACACCACGGAGCCCCGGCCGACGGCGGCTACCCGGCACTGCACCGATGGTCCGTCGACTCCCTCGAAACCTTCTGGCGCGCGGTCGCCGAGTACTTCGACGTCCGCTTCACCAGCCCGTACGAACGAGTGCTCGCCGACCGCGCCATGCCCGGCGCCCGATGGTTCCCCGGCGCCACGCTCAACTACGCGGAGCACGCCCTCCGCGCCGCCGCCGACCGCCCCGACGAGCCCGCGCTCCTCCACGTGGACGAAACCCACGAACCCACCCCCGTCAGCTGGGCCGAACTCCGCCGCCAGGTCGGCGCGCTCGCCGCCGAACTGCGCGCCCTCGGCGTACGCCCCGGCGACCGCGTCAGCGGCTACCTCCCCAACGTCCCGCACGCCGTCACCGCACTGCTCGCCACCGTGGCCGTCGGCGCCGTCTGGACCTCCTGCGCCCCCGACTTCGGGGCCCGCAGCGTCCTCGACCGCTTCCAGCAGGTCGAGCCCGTCGTCCTCTTCACCGTCGACGGCTACCGCTACGGAGGCAAGGAACACGACCGCACCGACACCGTCGCCGAACTCCGCCGCGAACTCCCCTCCCTCCGAGCGGTCGTGCACATCCCGCTGCTCGGCACCGAAGCCCCCGAGGGCGCGCTCGACTGGTCCGCCGTCACCTCGGGCACCGCCGAACCCGTCTTCGAACAGGTTCCCTTCGACCACCCGATGTGGGTCCTGTACTCCTCCGGCACCACCGGTCTGCCCAAGGCCATCGTCCAGTCCCAGGGCGGCATCCTGCTGGAACATCTCAAGCAGCTCGGCCTCCACTGCGACCTCGGCCCCGGCGACCGCTTCTTCTGGTACACCTCGACCGGCTGGATGATGTGGAACTTCCTCGTCTCCGGCCTGCTCACCGGCACCACGGTCGTCCTGTACGACGGCAGCCCCGGCTACCCCGAAACGGGCGCGCAATGGCGCATCGCCGAACGCACCGAGGCCACCTTCTTCGGCACATCCGCCGCCTACGTCATGGCCTGCCGCAAGGCCGGGGTCCGCCCCGCCCGCGACCACGACCTCTCCCGCCTCGCCTGCGTCGCCACCACCGGATCCCCCCTCCCGCCCGACGGATTCCGCTGGCTCCACGACGAAGTGGCGCGGGACCTGTGGATCGCCTCCGTCAGCGGCGGCACCGACATCTGCAGCTGCTTCGCCGGCGCGGTGCCCACCCTCCCCGTCCACATCGGCGAACTCCAGGCCGCCGGCCTCGGCACCAACCTCCAGTCCTGGAGCCCGGACGGCAAGGCCCTCATCGGCGAGGTCGGCGAACTCGTCGTCACCGACCCCATGCCGTCGATGCCCGTCCGGTTCTGGAACGACCCCGACGGCAGCCGCTACCGCGAGAGCTACTTCGAGATGTTCCCCGGCGTCTGGCGGCACGGGGACTGGATCACCATCACCGAACACGGCTCCGTCGTCATCCACGGCCGCTCCGACTCCACTCTGAACCGCCAGGGCGTACGGATGGGCTCGGCCGACATCTACGAAGCCGTCGAACGCCTCCCCGAGATCCGGGAGACGCTGGTCATCGGGCTGGAAGAACCGGACGGCGGCTACTGGATGCCCCTGTTCGTCCAGCTCACCCCCGGCGCCCGACTCGACGACGGCCTCCGCGACCGGATCCGGCGCACCATCCGCGAACAGCTCTCCCCACGCCATGTCCCCGACGACGTCATCGAGATCCCGGCCGTCCCGCACACCCTCACCGGCAAGCGCCTCGAAGTCCCCGTCAAGCGCCTGCTCCAGGGCACGCCCCTCACCAAGGCGGTCAATCCGGGCTCGGTGGACGACATCGGTCTGCTCGGCTTCTACGAGGAACTCGCCCGCACCCGAAAGAGATGACGGCCCTCCCCGCCCGCGTTGTCAGTACCGCCCACTACGGTGAGTAGTCACTGATCGCAGAACGCAGGGGGAATCATGGCATACGACAAGACATCCGCGACGCAGGGCAACCGGCCGCAGCGGGGGAGGCGGCGGAAGGGCGACGACCGGACCGCGGACCGGCCCCGGACCAGGAGGTCACTGCGGCGCACCCTGCGCCGGGAAGTCCCCGCCACCGTGGGCGTCCTGACCGACGCCCACGACTTCGAAGCGATGCGCGCATACCGCACCTTCGCCTTCGACGACCACGCGAGCTACCTCCGGCAGATCGACGACCTGCTCACGTCCCGCGCCGCGGACCGACTGCACACCACCCTCGTCCTCTTCGACCCCGAGGACTTCGCCCAGTACTGCTCCGACGAGGAACTCGACCCGGACCGGTCCCTCAGCCGCGCCCGCTACACCGCGGCCACCGCGGCCCGCGGACACACCCTCACCTACACAGGACAGCCCCTCGACCGGCTTCTGCCCCAACTGATCGACCGAACCGTCCGCCAGGCCACCTGGGAGTACGCGGCCATGCTCCTCGCCGACACCGGCGCGTGCGCGGACTGCGGCCAGGACATCGGCCGCGCCGCCCTCGACCGGGCCTCCCACCTCCTGACCAGGCTCCTGGAAGAGGCCGGACCGGGCAGACACCACCTCGTCTGCAGCGTCCACGCACCCGAGGACCGACTCCTCGCCGTCCTGCACGCCGAGGGCGACTCCATGAAACCCACCGCCCATCTCGACGCCGTCGAGGGCACCGAGTTCGTGACCGTCCTCGCCACCGCCATCGCGCTCGACAACCCCGGCGGAGTCGTCCTGCGCACCAGCACCCCCGACGCACCCGACCGCCTCCACGGCTGGCGACTGCAACAGAGCATCCTCGTCCCGCTCACCGAGGCGGAGGTGTTCAGCGCCTACTGCACCGACGCCACCACCGGCGAACCCATCTCGCCCGAGCCCGGCGTCGAGTACCGCGCCGGTTTCACCGTCACCACCGACGACCCCGAAACCCACCACTGACGAACAGCGCGAGGGCCCCGCACCGGCGGGGCCCTCCCACAACAGAACAGCGCAGCGCCGGACCTACTCGCCGGAGAGCACCGCGCGGGCGGCCACCCGCGCCTCCTCGGCGGTGTCCGCGGCCCGCGCCGCGGCGGCGGCCCGCTCGCACTGGGCCAGCGTGTACTTCGCCAACGTCGCCCGGACATACGGGATCGATGCCGCGCCCATGGACAGCGAGGTGACACCGAGACCCGTCAGCACACATGCGAGCAGCGGATCGGCGGCGGCCTCACCGCAGACACCACAGCTCTTGCCCTCGGCGCGCGCTGCCTCGGCCGACATCGCCACCAGATCCAGCAGCGCCGGCTGCCACGGATCCTGCAGCCGCGACACCGCACCCACCTGTCGGTCGGCGGCGAACGTGTACTGCGCCAGATCATTGGTGCCGAGCGAAAGGAACTCGACCTCACGCAGAATCGAACGCGCCCGCAACGCGGCGGACGGAATCTCCACCATCGCACCGAACTTCGCCCGCAGCCCGGCCGCACGGCACGCGTCCGCGAACGCCTTGGCGTCCGTACGGTCCGCGACCATCGGCGCCATGACCTCCAGATACACCGGCAGCCCCTCGGCCGCCTTCGCCAGAGCCGTCAGCTGAGTCCGCAGCACCTCCGGATGGTCCAGCAGACTCCGCAGACCACGCACCCCCAACGCCGGATTCGGCTCATCGGCGGGCGTCAGGAAGTCGAGCGGTTTGTCCGCGCCCGCGTCCAGCACCCGCACGACCACCCGGCCCTCCGGGAACGCCTCCAGCACCTTCCGATACGCCTCGACCTGCTTCTCCTCCGACGGCGCCTGCCCGCTGTCATCCAGGAACAGGAACTCCGTACGGAACAGACCGACACCTTCGGCACCGGCCTTCACCGCCGCCGGCACATCATCGGGACCGCCGACATTGGCCAGCAGCGGCACCTTGTGCCCGTCCGAGGTCGCACCAGGACCAGTCGACGAGGTCAGAGCGGCCTTGCGCTCCGCCGCCGCGGCCTCCAGAGCGGCCCGCTTCCCGGCACTCGGTTCGACGAAGATCTCACCGGTGCTGCCGTCGACCGCGATCATCGTGCCCTCGGCCAGTTCCCCGGCCCCCGGCAGCGCCACCACCGCGGGCACCCCGAGCGCTCGCGCGAGAATCGCGCTGTGACTGGTCGGACCACCCTCCTCGGTCACGAAGCCGAGCACCAGCGTCGGATCGAGGAGCGCGGTGTCCGCCGGCGCCAGATCCCGCGCGATCAGCACATACGGCTCGTCGCTGTCCGGCACACCCGGCATCGGCACCCCGAGAAGCCGCGCCACGATCCGGTTCCGTACATCGTCCAGATCCGCGACCCGCCCCGCCAGATACTCACCCGCACCCGCCAGCAGCGCCCGATACGAAGCGAACGCGTCGTACACCGCACGCTCGGCCGTGCTGCCGACGGCGACGCGCCGATCGACATCGGCCATCAACTCGGGGTCCTGCGCCATCAGGGCCTGCGCCTCCAGCACGGCCTGCGCCTCGCCGCCGGCCAGCTGGCCCCTGGCGTTGAGGTCGGCGGCCACGGCGTCCACCGCCTGACGGGCACGCCCCTGTTCCCGCTCCGTGTCCTGCGCCGGATTCTGCTTGGCCGGCGGCTCCAGCACCGCCGTGCCCATGTGCCGGACCTCGCCGATCGCCACACCATGGCTCACACCGACGCCTCGCAGCGTTGTCTCCATTTCACCCGTCTCCGATCGAGCGACGGCCCGTGCCGCCGCGGTGGATGTCCAACAGGCCGTTCACCACGGCTTTGGCATCACTGCCAGGAGAAGAGAGCGTCCCCGGGCTTCACATCGCCGTTCTCACGGACGTCGGAGAGGGAGTCGGCCGTGGCCTCCAGCGCCACGATCGGACAGATCGGCGACTTCCCGGCCTCCTCGACGGCCGAAGGGTTCCAGCGCACCACGGCCTGGCCACGAGTCACCGTGTCGCCCTTGTCGACGAGCAGTTCGAACCCCTCGCCGTTGAGCTGCACCGTGTCGATGCCCAGGTGCACCAGCACACCGTGGCCCTCGCCGTCGACCACCACGAAGGCATGCGGGTGCAGGGAGACGACGACTCCGTCCACGGGAGCGACGGCGTCGGAAGGTTCACGTACGGGATCGATCGCGGTGCCGGGACCGACCATCGCACCGGAGAACACCGGATCGGGCACCGCCGAGAGTCCGATGGCACGTCCGGCGAGAGGGGACGTCACTGTGGTCATGGAGAGCCTCCCAGGGGTGGAGATTCGTCACTGCGCCGTCACTGCCTGTCCCGGACGGCACACCGTTCAGAAGCGTATGTCATAGGAAGTCCTAGTTCCGCCCGAAAGCTACCGGTTGACGGATCTAGGGACGTACCGGAAACGATTTGCCTCGCCTTACGGCGACCGGTACTGTCGTACCCCTGCCTGATCCCAACGCGGCATTGAGTCGGGGGTCGGCAGCGACCTATCAAGCCCCGATCCTAACTGGTCTACACCTCTGTCTGTCGCAACGTCTGTCGCAGGGTGGTGGTCAGGGGGACCGAAAAAGCCTGATATGGTTTGAAATGTCGAAGGGAAAAGCCCGGAGGGCCTGGAAGGGTCTGATGGAAGCGTCCGTTCCTTGAGAACTCAACAGCGTGCCAAAAGTCAACGCCAGATATGTTGATACCCCGTCCCTTATTGGGATGTGGTTCCTTTGAAAAAGTCCTACCAGTCTTCTTGCATACCCAGTGTGGTGTGTGGGTGCTGGTGGGCGATGTAACACAGCGAGGATGCTGTGGACAATCCTTGGATTA